>NZ_RCOD01000037.1:36300-78320 GCF_004307505.1 Pseudomonas sp. Sample_11 | reverse complement strand
AGCGACCGTTCGACGCAGTCGAACACAGCGGAAGGAGGTGCAGCGAAGCAAACCGGAGCCGCTGCGCCCGGATCAGTCCCGCAGCGAAGGAACCCGAGCCTGCGAGGGCCGAACGTAGGAGCAAGCCTTTTTGGGTACTTTTTCGGCGTCTGGAAAAAGTGCCTCGCCGTAAGGGCGAAACCGTAATCAGCAACACCCGCAGCAACGGATACACACACAAAAACATCAGAAAATGCCCCCACCGCAGCACCGAAAACTCCCCGGAAATTGACTAAAAACCCAAACCCATGTTCTCCTGCCCACCTTGTTACGGGTGCCCTTCACAGGGTGAAACGGGAAACCGGTGAATCATGTGCTTTACTCAAAGCCATGTCAGTCCGGTGCTGCCCCCGCAACGGTAAGCGAGCGAAGCGTCAGATCCACTGTGCCCCGGCATGGGAAGGTGATGCTTGCAGGTCGGCCTCGTGCCAACCCCTCGCAAGCCCGGAGACCGGCCCGCAACACCCAGCGCGCGCAAGCGCGGCTGACCACAAACAAACCCGCGGTGGGCGGGCGCTGTTCGAAATCCCTGCGTGCCCGGCTCGCAGGGATTTTCATGCGCTCTGTTTACCCGCTGACATTTCAGAGGGAAGCGCTATGTCGATCATCAGCAATACAGTCAGCCACACTGACCACATCTCCAGCAGCACCACACTCGGCCAACGCGTCGCCGCCGCCCTCTTCGCCTCGATCCTCGGTGCCAGTCTGGTCTGGTTCGCCGGCTTCTCGCACATCGAAGCGGTGCACAACGCCGCCCACGATACCCGCCACAGCGCCGCGTTCCCGTGCCACTGAGGCCTGCCGAAATGATCAAGCGTATCGCGCAAACCGCAGGCTTCACCGGCTTGCTGGCCGCCCTGCTCCTGACTTTGCTACAGAGTTTCTGGGTATCGCCACTGATTCTGCAGGCCGAAACCTTCGAGAAGTCCGAACCGGTCGCGCAAGTCCACGAACACGCCGCCGGCACCGCCGCCCACAGCCATGATGGCGAAGCCTGGGAGCCGGAAGACGGCTGGCAGCGCGTGGTCTCGACCACTGGCGGCAATCTGGTGGTGGCGGTGGGTTTCGCCCTGATGCTCGCCGGCCTATACACCTTGCGCGCGCCGACCAAGACCTCGCAAGGGCTGCTCTGGGGTCTGGCCGGTTACGCCACGTTCGTTCTTGCGCCGACCTTGGGCCTGCCACCTGAATTGCCGGGCACTGCGGCTGCCGATCTGGCTTCGCGGCAGATCTGGTGGATCGGCACTGCCGCTTCGACCGCCGTCGGCCTGGCACTGATCGCCTTCAGCCGCCACTGGCTGATGAAGCTTCTCGGTGTGGCGATTCTCGCCGTGCCGCATGTGATCGGCGCGCCGCAACCCCAGGTGCATTCGATGCTTGCCCCAGAGGCACTGGAAACCCAGTTCAAAATCGCTTCGCAGCTGACCAACGTCGCGTTCTGGCTGGCCTTGGGCCTGATCAGTGCATGGTTGTTCCGGCGCAAAAGCGCAGGCCCATATCAGGCATGACCGATGACCGCGCAGCGCCGACCTTCGTGGTCGGCCTCGGCTGCCAGCGTGGCTGCCCGGCCAGTACGTTGCGTGCATTACTCGATCAAGCGTTGCAGGCGCACCGCATCGAGCTGCGAGCGGTCAAGGCTTTGGCGAGTATCGACCTCAAGCGCGACGAACCGGGGTTGCTGGAACTGGCCACACAATTGAACCTGCCCCTGCAGTATTTCAACAGTGCCGAACTGGCGCCCTATCAACAGCGCCTCAGCCATCAATCGCAGATCGCCTTTGAACGCACCGGCTGCTACGGCGTGGCGGAAAGCGCCGCGCTGGCGCTGGCCGAGCAGTTGATTCAGGCGCCGGCGAAACTGCTGATTCCCCGGCAGAAATATGCGCAGGCCACGCTGGCATTGGCCGGCGCTGCATAAAATCCCGATAATCCCCGCCATCGATCATGAGCACGCTTCATCTGCCGTGGGGCTGCGCCTCTTCACAAGGATTCAACGATGACCGTCTACTTCATCGGCGCCGGCCCCGGCGACCCTGAACTCATCACCGTCAAAGGCCAACGGCTGATTCGCAGCTGCCCGGTGATCATTTATGCCGGCTCGCTGGTA
The DNA here is from genome assembly GCF_004307505.1 of Pseudomonas sp. Sample_11. NCBI lineage: Bacteria > Pseudomonadati > Pseudomonadota > Gammaproteobacteria > Pseudomonadales > Pseudomonadaceae > Pseudomonas > Pseudomonas sp. Sample_11. The sequence goes on along the minus strand of NZ_RCOD01000037.1, from coordinate 76,174 downwards.
CCTGCCGCGGTGCTGGAAGGTCATCAGGCCGAAACCGTGGTCAACAGCGCTGAACTGCATCTGGAACAGATCATCGATCTGATCAAAACTGCCCATGCCCAAGGCCAGGATGTGGCCCGTGTGCATTCCGGAGACCCAAGTCTGTACGGCGCGATCGGTGAGCAGATCCGCTACTTGCGTGAGCTGAGCATTCCTTTCGAGATCATTCCGGGCGTGACCGCGACGGCAGCATGCGCAGCGCTGCTGGGCGCCGAGCTCACTCTGCCGGATATCTCGCAAAGCGTGATTCTGACCCGTTACGCCGACAAGACCGCGATGCCCGCCGGCGAAGAGCTGGCCAGCCTGGCGCAACATGGCGCGACCATGGCCATTCATTTGGGGGTCAATCATCTGGAAAAGATTTTGGTTGAATTGCTGCCGCATTACGGCGCGGACTGTCCGATTGCCGTGATTCACCGCGCGACATGGCCAGATCAGGACTGGGTCGTCGGTACACTGGCGGACATTGCCGCAAAGGTCGAGGCCAAGGGGTTTCGGCGTACGGCGCTGATTCTGGTCGGGCGGGTGCTGGGCAGCGAGGTGTTCAGCGAGTCTTCGTTGTATCGCGCCGGGCATGCGCATTTGTACCGACCGTGAGTGGAACGCGGAGCGTCCCGGGCTGCATGCCCACGCGGAGCGTGTGCATGATCAAGCCACAGGCATAAAAAAACGGCGCTCACGGGGCGCCGTTTTTCATGTTCGCAGCGAACGCCTTAGTAGTAGGCGTTTTCTTTCTGCGTGTGATCGGTCACGTCGCGAACGCCCTTGAGCTCCGGGATGCGCTCGAGCAGAGTACGCTCGATGCCTTCCTTCAAGGTCACGTCAGCCTGGCCGCAGCCCTGGCAACCGCCACCGAACTGCAACACGGCAATGCCGTCCTCGACCACATCGATCAGGCTGACCTGACCGCCGTGGCTGGCCAGCCCCGGGTTAATCTCGGTTTGCAGGTAGTAGTTGATGCGCTCGTTGACCGGGCTGTCGGCATTGACCATCGGCACCTTGGCATTTGGCGCCTTGATGGTCAGCTGGCCGCCCATACGGTCGGTGGCATAGTCGACAACGGCGTCGTCAAGAAACGCTTCGCTGAAGGAATCGATGTAAGCGGTGAAGCTTTTCAGCCCCAGCGCGGTATCTTCAGGTTTCTCTTCGCCCGGCTTGCAGTAGGCAATGCAGGTTTCGGCGTACTGGGTGCCAGGCTGGGTGATGAAGACACGGATGCCGATGCCCGGGGTGTTCTGCTTGGAGAGCAGATCGGCCAGGTAATCATGGGCGGCGTCGGTAATGGTAATAGCGGTCATAAAAACTCCTCGCAGGCTTGGGCGCAGTTTACGCCAATCGGCGCGGCTGACAAAGTCCTAGTATTTTTGTCGGGAAAGAATCCCGGCATATGCCTGCGAATGCTCAAAGGTTCTCGTACCGGTTCATATCCAGCACACCCTCTTCCACCGGATCGGTTTCGTGTATGTACTGGCTCAGATCGTGGAAATACAGCCAGAACTGCGGATGACTGCGACGAATGCCCCAGCGTTCGACGATCTTGTCGAACCGATTGGCATCCCTGGCATTCTCCATGGCATCGACAAACGCTGGCACCTGCTCGGCCGGTACGTTGAACATGAAGTTCGGGTAACTGGTGAGCACGCCCGGATAGATCGTCAAGGTGTCGAGACCCGGTTGATAGCGCAGTGACTCACCGAGCAAAAACGCCACGTTGCTGTGCGCGCGGTTGCGCAGCACGCTGTAGACCTCGCGCTTGCCGCTGGCGGTTTCGACACGCAGCAAGGTCGCTTCGGGCATCTGGTCGATGACTTTCAACCCTGCGGCCGGTCGCGAGGCCAGACGGCTCAGGGCCTGCTCGGCGTTCTGCAACGCCGGATCTATATTCGGTCGCGAGCAATAAGCGCCGTCGCAGCGATTGATCGGGTCTGGCCGCGCGTTCAGATCACCGTAGCGCGCCAGCAACTGCATGGCGAAATCGTGTTTCGGGTCTTTCTCGTCGAGCTTCAATGCGGTCGGTTTGTCGTCATCGATGGCCTCGTAATCGAGCCACATCTTGAATTGGCCGCCGTCCTGGTACCAATCGTTGAGGTAATCCTCACGTGAGTCGGCGGGCATCAGGCGCAGGAAGTTCTGCTCGGCGCCGTTACGGATCAGGTCGAAATACAGACGGGTCTGCGCCTGATGGGAGACGTTGCCGAACACGTCGAAATTGACCGCGAGCTGGTAGTAGGTGCGTTCCAGCAGCGGATAGTCGAACAGCCACATGGTTTGCGGCACCTCACCGATAAGCCCCTTGGTCACCGAAGCGCTGTCGAAGTGGCGGAAAATGCTCAGCAAGGCGTTGTCGTTGCCGGCCCACAGCGTCGACCAGCTCGGCGCCGGCAGATCGGCGTAGCTGTCGCGGCGCAAGGCTTCGTATTCGTTGCGCTTGTCGCGGTAGTTGCGCCACAGGCTGAGCACGCTGCCGACATCGTCGTTCTGCCCCGGCATCGCCAGCAGCGGCGTGGCCTGGCCACGGTAGTTCGGGTCGGTGATGTAGAGGTCATGCTCCGGGGCCTGGAACAGCGCCCAGAAGTTGTCGCGGATCACGTCGGTCGCGATCTGCCCACGGCACACCGGCCCACGAATGAAGGTGCGGACGAAGTATTCGGCGTTATCGAGCATGAACTGATAGCGCGCCTGCGCCGGAATCGCCTCGAAAGTGGCAAACGGATTGGCACGGCTTTGCGGGCCGTAACCCGGCAGCGCATTGACCTGCCAGTTGCCGTTGTAGAACAGGCTCTTGATCCGCGCCATTTTCGCCGCGCTCAGCGGATAAGTGATGTGCGTCTTGTGCACGATCACCCCTTGCACCGGCCACAAGCGGTAATACACCTGCGTGCCCGGGTCGTCGTTGGGGCGGCGCGTGGCGATCAGGTCGATCGGCTGGCCGCTCGGCGTGCGCGAACGCACCCACTGGAAATAATGCCCCGGCTCGCCGTCCTTGAAATAAATGTGCGCCAGATACCAGTGTTCGAACAACCAGCGCCCCACCAGACTCTGCCGCGCACCGGGAGCATTGAGCAGGTTTTCCCACTGCAGGATCTGCATGGCCTCTTTGGCACTCGGCGCCAGGCTCTGTTCGTCGATCGGCGCGCCAGACGCCAGCCAGCGCTGCAGGGTCTGGTATTGCTGGTCGGTCAGGCCAGTGACCGCCAGCGGCATGCCCTCTTTCGGGTGCGCGCCGGCATATCCGTCGAACTCCGCAGGCATTGCGCATAGATTGTTGCGATTGAGCCCCAGGACAATGTCTTCGGGCAGCTTGGCGTTCGGCGTCAGCGGCGTCTTGTGGCCGAGTTCAAGCATGCGTGCCATCAGCGCAGCCTGACTGCCCTGGGCGTCGAGCACCGAATAGAAGTCTTTCTGCTGCCAGGCGCGCTTGCCGAAGGCATCGTAAAACAGGCGCGTGGTCGGTGCTGCCTGAGTGCGTTCGCCGTCGTACACGGGCATCTTGCTCGCGCCACGAGCAGCGCCTTCGCCACTGCCCAGATTGAGCTGACAGGCCGAGTCATAGCAGGCATGGCAGGCTACGCACTTCTCGGTGAAGATCGGTTGGATATCGCGGGTGTAGGAGATGGAAGAAGAAATGGCAGGATCTTGCGCCGCAACGCTCCCGCTCAGGACCAGCAACCATAAACTGATGAAGCGGTGCGGCATGTTGCTGATCTCGATGATAAAAAAAGGCTGCGATTCTACCGTTATGACGCTCGTACCAACATGAGCGATATTCATGCAAAAGCTGCACATGCTCCAAAAGCGCACAGGTTTGCTATGATCCCGCTCCTTCGTAATGGTCTTTTTCGAGTAGTCCACATGTCCGATCGCAGCGTCCGCCTTCAAGCTCTCAAGCAAGCCCTCAAAGAGCGCATCCTGATTCTTGACGGCGGGATGGGCACGATGATCCAGAGCTACAAGCTCGAAGAACAGGATTATCGCGGCAAGCGCTTCGCGGACTGGCCGAGTGACGTCAAGGGCAACAACGACCTGCTGGTGATCACCCGTCCGGACGTGATCGGCGGTATCGAAAAAGCCTATCTGGACGCCGGCGCCGACATTCTCGAAACCAACACTTTCAACGCCACGCGCATTTCCATGGCCGATTACGGCATGGAAGAGCTGGCGTACGAGTTAAACGTAGAAGGCGCACGTCTGGCGCGCAAGATTGCCGACGCCAAGACCGCCGAAAACCCGGCCAAGCCGCGCTTCGTTGCCGGCGTGCTCGGCCCGACCAGCCGCACCTGCTCGCTGTCGCCCGACGTCAACAATCCCGGCTACCGCAACGTCACCTTCGATGAGTTGGTGGAAAACTACACCGAAGCCACCAAAGGCCTGATCGAGGGCGGCGCCGACCTGATTCTGATCGAAACCATTTTCGACACCCTCAACGCCAAAGCCGCGATCTTCGCCGTGCAGGGCGTGTTCGAGGAGCTGCACATCGAACTGCCGATCATGATTTCCGGGACCATCACCGACGCCTCCGGTCGTACCCTGTCCGGCCAGACCACCGAGGCGTTCTGGAACTCCGTGGCCCACGCCAAGCCGATTTCCGTGGGCTTGAACTGCGCCCTCGGCGCCAGCGAACTGCGCCCGTACCTGGAAGAGCTGTCGAACAAGGCCAGCACCCACGTATCCGCGCACCCGAACGCCGGCCTGCCGAATGAATTCGGCGAGTACGACGAACTGCCGTCGCAAACCGCCAAAGTCATCGAGGAATTCGCCCAGAGCGGTTTCCTCAACATCGTCGGCGGCTGCTGCGGCACCACGCCGGGCCACATCGAAGCCATCGCCAAAGCCGTGGCCGGTTACGCGCCACGTCAGATTCCGGACATTCCCAAGGCCTGCCGCCTCTCCGGTCTGGAGCCGTTCACCATTGATCGCAGCTCGCTGTTCGTCAACGTCGGCGAGCGCACCAACATCACCGGTTCGGCAAAATTCGCCCGCCTGATCCGTGAAGACAACTACACCGAAGCCCTCGAAGTCGCGCTGCAGCAGGTTGAGGCCGGCGCGCAGATCATCGACATCAACATGGACGAGGGCATGCTCGATTCGAAGAAGGCCATGGTCACCTTCCTCAATCTGATCGCCGGCGAACCGGATATCTCGCGCGTGCCGATCATGATCGACTCGTCGAAATGGGAAGTCATCGAAGCCGGCCTCAAGTGCATCCAGGGCAAGGGCATCGTCAACTCGATCAGCATGAAAGAAGGCGTCGAGCAGTTCATCCATCACGCCAAGCTGTGCAAGCGCTACGGCGCTGCGGTGGTGGTGATGGCCTTCGACGAAGCTGGCCAGGCCGACACCGAAGCGCGCAAAAAGGAAATCTGCAAACGCTCCTACGACATTCTGGTCAACGAAGTCGGCTTCCCGCCGGAAGACATCATCTTCGACCCGAACATCTTCGCCGTCGCTACCGGCATCGAAGAGCACAACAACTACGCCGTCGACTTCATCAATGCCTGCGCCTACATCCGCGACGAGCTGCCGTACGCGCTGAGCTCCGGCGGCGTGTCCAACGTGTCGTTCTCGTTCCGTGGCAACAACCCGGTGCGTGAGGCGATTCACTCGGTGTTCCTGCTCTACGCCATCCGCGCCGGGCTGACCATGGGCATCGTCAATGCCGGCCAGCTGGAGATCTACGATCAGATCCCGGTGGAGCTGCGCGACGCTGTTGAAGACGTGATTCTCAACCGCACCCCGGATGGCACCGACGCCCTCCTCGCCATCGCCGACAAGTACAAGGGCGACGGCAGCGTCAAGGAAGCCGAGACCGAAGAATGGCGCAACTGGGACGTCAACAAGCGTCTGGAACACGCGCTGGTCAAGGGCATCACCACGCACATCGTCGAAGACACCGAAGAATCCCGCCAGTCGTTTGCGCGGCCGATCGAAGTGATCGAAGGCCCATTGATGTCCGGCATGAACATCGTCGGCGACCTGTTCGGCGCTGGCAAAATGTTCCTCCCGCAGGTGGTGAAATCCGCGCGCGTGATGAAGCAGGCCGTGGCGCACTTGATCCCGTTCATCGAACTGGAGAAAGGCGACAAGCCGGAAGCCAAGGGCAAGATCCTCATGGCTACGGTCAAGGGCGACGTGCACGACATCGGCAAGAACATCGTCGGCGTGGTGCTTGGTTGCAATGGCTATGACATTGTCGACTTAGGCGTGATGGTTCCGGCCGAGAAGATCCTGCAGGTTGCCAAAGAAGAAAAGTGCGACATCATCGGCCTCTCCGGCCTGATCACCCCGTCGCTGGACGAGATGGTCCACGTTGCCCGCGAAATGCAGCGTCAGGACTTCCATCTGCCACTGATGATCGGTGGCGCGACGACGTCGAAAGCGCACACCGCGGTGAAGATCGAGCCAAAGTACAGCAACGATGCCGTGGTCTACGTGACCGACGCCTCGCGCGCCGTAGGCGTGGCGACACAGTTGTTATCCAAGGAACTCAAGGCCGGTTTCGTCGAGAAGACCCGCCTGGAATACATCGATGTGCGCGAGCGTACGTCCAATCGCAGCGCCCGTACCGAACGCCTGAGCTACGCCGCCGCGATCGCGAAGAAGCCGCAATTCGACTGGGCCAATTATCAGCCAGTCAAACCGACCTTCACCGGCAGCAAGGTGCTCGACAACATCGATTTGAAGGTACTGGCCGAATACATCGACTGGACACCGTTCTTCATTTCCTGGGACCTGGCCGGCAAGTTCCCGCGCATCCTCGAAGACGAAGTGGTCGGTGAAGCCGCCACTGCGCTGTACAAGGACGCGCAGGAAATGCTCGCCAAGCTGATCGACGAAAAACTGATCAGCGCCCGTGCCGTGTTCGGTTTCTGGCCGGCCAATCAGGTCAACGAAGACGACATCGAGCTGTACGACGACACCGGCAAGCCGCTGGCCAAGCTGCATCACTTGCGTCAGCAGATCATCAAGACCGACGGCAAGCCGAACTTCTGCCTCGCCGACTTCGTGGCGCCGAAGGACAGCGAAGTCACCGACTATGTCGGCGGCTTTATCACCACCGCTGGCATCGGCGCCGAAGAAGTGGCCAAGGCCTATCAGGACGCGGGCGACGACTATAACTCGATCATGGTCAAGGCCCTCGCCGACCGCTTGGCCGAAGCCTGCGCCGAGTGGCTGCACCAGCAGGTGCGCAAAGAACACTGGGGTTACGCCAAGGACGAGACCCTGGATAACGATGCGCTGATCAAAGAGCAATACCGTGGCATCCGCCCTGCTCCCGGCTACCCGGCCTGCCCGGATCACACCGAGAAAGCCGCGCTGTTCACCCTGCTCGATCCAGAGGCTGCGGAAATGCGCGCCGGGCGCAGTGGCGTGTTCCTCACCGAACACTACGCAATGTTCCCCGCCGCTGCGGTCAGCGGCTGGTACTTCGCCCATCCGCAGGCGCAGTACTTTGCGGTGGGCAAGATCGACAAGGATCAAGTGCAGAGCTACACCGCGCGCAAAGGCCAGGACCTGAGCGTGACCGAGCGTTGGCTGGCGCCAAATCTGGGTTACGACAGCTGAGTCGACCTGACCTGGGAGCGCGCTGCTCCCAGGTCAGGTCGATCACTCAGTCGCGGCGCCACGAAGGCCCGGGTTTCGGTGACGACGGGGCCGATGGCGACGCTCCCGCATCCTGCGACGCCAGGCTCTCCAGCTCTGTGCGAGTCAAATCCTTGAGTTTCTCGATACGCGCATCCGCCAGTTCGATTTCAAGCACCCTCATCGCGTCCAGATAATCGCTGTTTTCTCTGTCCGGGTAGGCATCCTCGACCGCTTCGTGCCGCCTGGTAGCGTCGCGTTCAAGTGCCTCGAACGCCTCGGCGTGGCGATCCTGCAGATAGCGGATCCAGTAGTCCCGCGCAATCAGATCCTCCAGAAACATGGGTGATGCCTCGTCCGCGAGAACCGAGGCACGCGCATTGAGCAATCGTCGCCCGCGAATCGGTGAGGCGTACAACATGTGTTCGGGTTGCGCCGGCAACTCCAGGTCGTCCGGCCAGCCGCGTGTCATGGCGATGCGGTATTGCAGGCGGACTTCCGCGCGATCCTTGTTCCTGGCGGCGGCTTCGGCCAGTCGATCCACCCTTTCCAGGCGAAACAGCCGTCGAGTCAGATCAAGCAGCGCTCTGCCGCGTTGCAGCTGACGATGCCGCGGAATGTCGCGCAGAGCGTTGTATTCATAGACGCGGGTTTCCAGTTCGCTGAACGACAGGATCCGGCCATCGGGGCACGTGCCGTGGGTTTCGGCGTTGAAAAACAACAGCTCGCGCAGTTCAGCGTTTTCCGTGGCAGCCTGGATCACTTGCCAGACCCGGTGGGTCAGATCGGCACCGGCAAACCTGAATTCCAGGGTGTCGGGCAAGGTCGAGAGCAAATGAAAGAACGCCTCATGGTTGGCCTGTCGAGCCAATTGCAGCCATAGCGCTTGCCGCGCTGCACGCGCATCTGCATGCGTATAGGTCATCCATATATCCATCGCCGGCGCCGCCACGTCCTGCGCCGGATTGGCAATCACCTCCGCAGCCTCCACACCGGCATGCATATCCACGGGCCTGCTACTGCTACCGCCACCGCCTCCGCCACGCGGATCATCACCATCGTCGCTATCGGAGTCGGGGTCCGAACCCCGATCCGAATCCGATTCGGATCCGCTATCGCTTTCCGAGTCGCTCGTACGCTCGGCGATCAAGCGCTGCAAGGACTCCGGCGTGTAGCCCAGCACGTCACTGCCGCCATGCGCGACGCTGTAGTCCCTGATCTGCTCCAATGCGTTAAGCGACAGCGAGTTCTCCGACAGATCGGTGCCTGCCACGAGCGCCTCATGATTGCCGCCCAACAGCCGGTCCGGGAAAATCATGATGTTGTTGCCCGACAGGTCCAGCCTTTGCAGATGCGCCAGTTCAAGCACGCCTTCAGGCCAGAAATCCAGGCCGTTCTGGCCGAGGTTGAGGGTTTGCAGACTGCTGAAGGTTGCGGCGTTGAATTCTTCCAGCTGATTGTGACTGAGGTCGAGCCAGCGCAGCCGCGCCCCGCTCGCGTGCTGATACACCGATTGCGCCACGGCCAGGCGATTGCCGCTCAATTCCAGCCGTTCGAGCCGGCTCAGACTGCCGACAGCTTCCGGCAGGCGTGCCAGGCCCGTGCCATTGAGCATCAGCGTGGTCAACTCAGGAAACGCCGGGCAGAAGAGGTTGAAACTCTCGACGGAAAATTTGGCCCCGGTCAGGTCCAGCGTCCGCACATGGGAAAACACGTTCGACAGCGCAGGCAAATCACCCAAGCCGCCCGCTGACAGGCTCAGCGTGCGTCCGGCGGATTCGGTATGGCCGGTGAGCCCGTCCCGCCAGCAAGCGCGGATCCTGGAGGCATCAAAGAATCTTGTTGACGACGCCCCTTCACCAGCCCCTTGCGCCGGGTTGAAGATCCAGCCGTTCAACTCACGCGTCAACGCCTCGTTACTTGCTCGCCACTGATTCAGTCTGCCGACCATTTGCTCAGGGGATAGGCCTTCAGTGCGTAAACGCTCAACGCTGGCCTGGGCCTTTTCAAGCGACAGTGACGGAAAGATTTCCAGCACTGCGCGATGCATGTCGGTGCCTTGCTGAATGACCGAGGCAGATGGCAGTGGCAAGAGATGAGCAGCGCGATTGAGTGCCGTGTCAGGCGTGGCACCGCTGGAACCGCTGGAACCGGCGGGTAACGACGGCGCTTGCGATTCAAACCGTTGCAGCGCCCCTTCGGGCAAACCCAAGGTCATTTCGATCCGTCGCTGCGCCGCCTTTAGGCTCGCTTCGCCGCTGACACTGAAGCGGTTGTCCAGCAGCCGGGTCTTGAGCAGCACAGCGTTGTCGGCAAGCACGTGATCGGGGAGCGAGCCGATGGTGTTATGCCGCAAATCCATTGCTTGCAAATGCGCCAGGTTCTCCGCCCCCTTCGGCCACACATTGAGCCCGTTTGAGCTGAGGTTCAGCGTCCTGAGCCCGGTCAGGCGAGAAACGTCCAGTGTGTCCAGCCGATTGAGGCGGGCATTGAGATGTTCGAGATTGCTCAGCGCGTCGAATTGACCTTGCACCTCGGGGGTCACGGCGATTCGGTTGAAAGACAGGTCCAGCTGTGTGAGCCGGGGCAAATCGGCTGGCCGCACCGGCACTTCGGTCAATCCGCAGGCGGTGACCTCCAGGCTTGTGGCGCCACTGAACGCCTGGAGAAAGCCGCGGATCTGTTCGACCGGCACAGTCAAGCGGTCCAGCCGAACCCGCTGTACATGAGCAAACGTACCGGCCGGCAATTGCGGCAGCTCACTCACCGACTCCGCGCCCAGCGCCCAGGCGGTGTCAACCAGTTCAAACATGCTGGCGTCGTCCAGATCGCTGGCGGATATCCAGTCCTCAGCATTGAAGGGACGAACGTCATCGTTCAAGCGATAACGCCGGCGTATGGCCGCGCGCCAGTTTTTTTCCAGTGCACGAACCACCCGGGCATTGGGCGGCGCTTGCCAGCGCGCTGCCGGCGTCGCCGTACGCAACTCTGCGGATGCGCTGGCCTCGTAGAACTGGCGGAAAATTGCGCTGTGCTCCACGCGCAGAATCTCCACGGCTCCAAGTCGGGTCTCCGGTGTGTTCCACAGACTCATGATGCGCTGAGGTAACGGGTTGAGACGGCCGGCCTCACCCGTCAGAAACTGCAGTTCCCCGGCGCAGTAGCGGCGGACCATCAAGTCCAGATCAACCAGATGCCCCCATTCCCCCATGTAGTTTTTCACATAGTCGTAAGCCGGTTTGAACGCTCCGTGGGAGAACCTCGACCAGTCCAGGGACAAACCGGCCCAGAGTCTCTCGTGCCCGACATAAAGGGTCTGTGGAAGGGATGCGATGGCAGTCTGCGTCAGATCCAGACGCTCCAGCTCAGGCAGTTGTTCCACATAAGCCGGCCACTGCGTCAGGCCCGGCGCTTCAATCTTGAGTTTCTTCAGTCGTTCAAGGGGAGCCAGGTCCAGCTCGGGCGGGCTGCCTGCGCCGCCGGGAAAATCGAGATGAAGCTCCTCAACCGCGGTCAGGCTACGCAATCTTGTCGACAGATCGGCAGCCATCACCCGCGCTGGCGTTCGGAACTTGAGCTTTTTCAACGCGGACATGCGAGTCACGCTCAGGGGCAAGGTCGTCAGTGACTGCTCGTGCTCCATGTAGGTGCCGAACAGACTGCCCCGCTCCCCCAGCGACAACTTTTCGATATTGGCAAATCGCGTCAGGAAGGCATCGGCGTTGGCGTCGGTCAAACCTCCGCCGCCAATCGACAGTTCACGCACGTGAGCAAAGTCGACGGTCATCTCTGGCAGAGGATCGTAGGTGAGAATCGACAGTTGATCGGCACCCGCGACCCCAGTGGACAAAGCGTTGCGCCAGCAGGTTTTCAGCGCTTGCGCGGTGCGAAACTTGTAATTTGTTCCGGAGCGTTCCCAGGGCGCCGCCGTTGCTGTCCCCGCCCATTCATCCAGCGTCGCATTGAGCTGTTCCCACTCACGCCGACGTGATTGCAACAGCTCGAAAATGGCCCGGTCGTTTTTTCCTGCCCGATACTGGTCAAGGAGGAAGCCACGAGCCTGTTCGTCGCTCAATTGCGGGTAGATATCCTGCACGTGAGCCAGCAGGTTCGGTGCCAATCCGGCGCCGCGTCCACTGGCGGGATAACCGATCAAGGTAGCGTTCACCCGCACCGGCGGTTTTATCCACTTGACCTGAGGCGCCAGCAACGCGGGTGCATCGGCCTGGTGCTGGTCGGCGTGATCGATGATCTTTGCTTGCAACTCTGCGGACTGCCCGACCTCAGGGACACCGAGGCTGCGGCGCGCATCATCAGGCAGGGCATGCATGATCGACGAGTAAAAATTGTCGCCGTTGCGAGGCAGGCTGTTGAGTGCCTCACCGCGCTCGTTGAAAGCCTGAAACTGAACGCCTGTTTTGATCAGGTATTTTTTCTCGCTGGCGGTTTCACTGCCGATGCTGTCGAGCAGCATGCCGGCGTCGTGGCCTTCGCGTACTTCAATGCGAAGGCTGTCGGGCCAACCCGCCAATTGCTCCAGCGTGTGCAACGCCAGGCGCCGGCTGTCCGCAGACGCGACGTTTTCGCTGCGCAGACCGGCATATGCCGCTACCTGTCGACTTTGCCGCGCGTACCAGCGGGCCTCCTCCAACAGGCGCAGCGGTACTCGTTGCCCTGAGCCGAGTCGCTGAAGATCATCGGGTCGACCATGCGCCAGTACCGTTTGCGCCGCCGGTTTACTGAGTCCCGGGCAGGCCTTCTGCAAGCGCGCAACCTGCGGATCGACGGGGTCGGTGCCCGAATGAATGCTGTCGTAGATCGCCGGCTGGCGGGTGTTGGCGTAGTCGGCGATCTGCTTGCCAAATTCTGCCGGTCGGCCATCGCGCACGCGTGCCCCCTGCTCGCCGAGGAGCCGAGTGATTTCTGACTCGTCCAGCCCTGCGAGAATACGTGCTGGCAGTTCACCGCTGAAGATATCGGCCCGCGATATCTGAATGGGTGGCTTGACGCCGACATCGCGGAACCGCCGCGCGGAGCCATACCTGACGAACTTGCCGGACAATTGCTCGCCGTCGAAGACTTCCAGCACCCGGTTCTCCGGCCAGCGCGGCATTTCGGTGATCAGCGGCAACGCGTAGAGGTACAGTTCATCGATCGGTTTTGTCCCGCGCAACTGCTCGACAACCAGTGCCGCGTTGCCATCTGCTTGCATCATGCGCATGGCTTGGGTCAGTTCCGGTGGTGGCAGCGAAGAATCAATGTGCATCTTGCGCAGCGCGGCTTCACTGACACCGCTGATATCGGCAGCCTTGATCAGCTGTGCATCGGAAAAAGCTTCGGTTGCATGGCCGATGCGCCGCAACAGGGTCAGACGATCCCAATCCTGCGGACGTTCCAGAGTATGGCGCCAGGCACCGCTTCCATTGCTGTGGAGCACCGGCTGCCAGGCGTTGATGTCGGTCGGATGGCTGATCCGCCATTTGCCGATCGATTCATCGAAAAACTGCTCATAGACCTTGCCGCTCTGGCGAATATAGGTTTTACCCTCAAGCACGTGCTGGCCGGCACTGTTTGGCCCGGGACTGACAGGCAGTGCGACAGCTGACTCGTAAGCGCTCAGGTCGGGTTTCCACAGCCGGGTTTCGCCGTTGGGCAACTTCACCGGATGCAGACTTTCAATGACCGGCACGGCTTTGGCGCTTGAGATTTTCCTTACTGCGGCGCCCACACCGGCCATCAGCGCAATCTGCGCAAGGTTTTCCGCCACATCGATCAAATGATCCTTGGCCGCCCGCCGATCGCCCTCGGCCCATTCGATTGCGCCCTCAAGCGTTTCATAGAGCAGTTGCCCGGCCATCACCACCATCATCACTTCGCCCAACACAGGCACGAACATCGAGACCATGTTCAGACCGAGCATGCCAAGTTGCATCAGATGAGCCAGTTTGGCGTCCCTTGCTCGCGCGTCTACCTCGGCAGTCGGTACCGCATGGCTTCGGGCATCATCGATCAGCTTGGTGCGGTTCTGGCTATAGAGGTATTGCCACAGGTCCTCGTTGGGAGCCCAAAGTCCCTGCCCCTTGCGTCCCAGGGTGGACGGTGCGATGTAAGGGTCCGCCACTGGCTCCCATTTGACCTGGCGTTCGGGCGGTACCTGCTGAATGCGGGTGAACGCCGAGCCGGCGGTGAAGCCCTGCAGCACCGACAGCCATGGCGAGCGCAGCAGATCCCAGCCATCGCCGGGTGAGTCAGGCGCCTTTTGCCTGAACTGGCTGAAATACTCGGGACGCTGGTCATAAGGCAGGAACTGGCTGAGAAAGCGCTGGTAGGCGGTGGGCTCCGCGCCCGTCTGTTGCAAAGCGTCGCGTGCAGTGAGCAAGCGTTTGAGCTCGTCGCGCATCTGCTGGAACGTGTAGCGCTTGAGCGGATGTTCAGGATCGTGCGGGATGTAAAGAATCAGTTCGTCGGTGTAGCGGTATTTCTCGCAGATGACGAACGCGACGCAGCCGGTGAGTCTTTTTTTCATCAACCCCAGGTCCTTGAACCAGACCTGTTTTTTCCCCATCCAGGGATGCATCTCGCCGTCAATCACCGAGACGATCATCGCGTGATCCGCCGCCTCGATATCCTTTTGCAACAGCGCTTGCTCGGCCGCAGCGCGCAGCGTCGCCTTCTGCGCGGCGATGAAGCGTTCGGCAAGCACTGCCTCTGCCACCGCTTCCTCAGGATGAAAGAATCCTTGCAGGTAAGTCTGGTACCGCTGGCCGACATCCAGATCGCGGCAAAGGTGCAGAAACTGGCTGACCGAAATACCGATGCTCACATGGTCGAACGTCTGCGCCGTGGACCCTGCCACCACAAAACCAGAGCTCGAATGGTAGGTCCCTTCGCATTCGCCAGCTTCGAAGTTGTGCAGTGCGGCTTCCAGCAGCGTTAGCTTGAGCACCTCGAATGAGGCCAGTTCGATTTGCTGGATACCCATCTCCACCGGGCGGCGCAGACACAGCAGCGTTTTGTCGACATCGATATCCAGCGAGTGTTTGTCTTTCAGCGCTTTGATGACTAATGGCCGGGCAAACGTCTCGACGTCCTGAAGTTTCGCCATGCACTTGTCGAGACTGTTCTGGGCGATGACACTGGCCTTGAACGTGTCGTCCACGGTTTTGCGCTGGGCCGGCGTCGCATCCTGATACCAGGCTGGCAATGCTGTCGCAACCGCCTTGAAGGCTTCGCGCCGTTGCCGCGAAGCGTCGGTCAACCATTGCGGGATCGAAGCTTCGAGAAACTCGCCGTGCAGGCTTTGCGTGGCAACGAGCTTTACTGACTGACTGGCCTCTGCCGGCTGATCGGTCGACGCAGGCTGCGTCGACACGGGTTTTGGGGAAATAGCGATCATGGTCACTCCTTGTTGATGGAGCGCTCAGCAAACCATGTCGCGTTATCGCTTCTGCGTTATCCGGGTATTGCGCAACCAGCAGTGGTAAGCGGATGTGACTTGGCCTGCCTCGGACCGCCTTAGCAAGGTGCCCTCAGGAACCGGATGTTGGTGGCAGGCGGCCGGGTTGTTCGGATTCCCCGGCGAAGCTGTTCAGCTCGCTGATCACCCGGCGGGTCAGCTCGGCGCGTTTCTGTGTGCGCAGCACGTCCATGGCCTTGCCCAACCTGTTCAGCTCAAGGTCGTATTCCTCGGAACTCAATTCATTGCGGGCGAGACGCTGATTGAGCTGGTCCCACAGTTGCTGGCGTCGCTCGTCAACCGCAACGTCCAGCGCGGCCATCTCTTGTGGGTGGAGATCTTGCAGGTAAGAGATCCAGTAGTCGCGCTCTGCCATGCTTACGGACAGCGCATCGGTGCCCTCTGCCTCAAGAATCGAGGCGCGGGTGTACTCCAGCAGTTCATCACTCAGCGGGACGTCATAAATCATCGACGCGGGTTGGCCCGGTAAATCGACACCGTCGCCCCAGCCGCCCGTCAAACCGATGCGATATTTAAGGCGCACTTCCGCACGATCCATACCGAGTCCGGCGGCTTCAGCCAGCGTCTCGACGCGATCCAGGCGAAACAGTTGCCGCGACAGACGCAGCAGCGCCCGACCTCTGGACGCCATTCGATTCAACGGAATGTCACGCAATTGGTGATAGACCGCGACCCGCACTTCCAAATCACTGAATGTCAGTATCCGCCCGTCCGGGCAGGTGCCGTGGGTCTCGGCGCCCTGAAACAACAGTTGCCGCAGTTCGGTATTTTCCTCAGCGGCCTCCATGACACGCCAGACTCTTTGCGTCAGATCGCCTCGCACCAGCCTGTAGTCCTGCGTATCGAGCAACAAGCGCAGCAACTGGAAAAACCGCTCGTGATTCGGCTCTTGCGCCAATTGCGCCCAGAGCTCGGTTCTGCGTGCAACCAACTGCGGATCGCTGTCCACAAGCCACGGATCGCGTGAGCGTGGCGCAACATCGTTGGCTGGATCAAAAACTTTCTCGGCGGGAAATACCTGCGCATGGGGATCGTCGACAACGCCGCCAGCGTGCTCGGTTGGAGCACCGTCTTCAGGAATCCCGAACAGATCACCGAACACCTGACGGTTGATCATCGTCTCAATCTGCGCGCGCGTCATGCCCAGCACATGCGGTATGGCGCGCTCGCGGCTGTAACGCCTGAGGTCTTGCAATGCAGAAAGCGACAAACTGCGATTTTCTGACAGATCCGTGCCTGCGATCAGACCCGAATGATCGCCATCGAAAAGCGCCGCGGGGATTTCCGCGATTGCGTTACCGCTGAGGTTCAGGGCCTGCAACCCGGGCGCCCGCAACACACCGTCAGGCCATTCGCTCAGTTGGTTGTAGCGCAGATCCAGAGACTCGATCACGCCATAATCGGGCGGATTGAAAACACGAAGTTCGTTGTAACTCAAATCCAGCGTGCGCAGCCGCGAGTTGCCCAGCAAAGGGTAAACACTCGTCGCACTGCGCAAGCTGCAATACTGCATGTCCAGGCGCGTGAGATGACGCATGTGCAGCACCGGCGCGGGCACCGCGCCCAATTCGTTACCACTCAGATACAAGGTCTCGAGGTCAGGAAAACCGTCGAGAAAACCCGCGCTCCCCCGCGCCGTGATCCCTGCACCGCTCAGATCGAGCGTCGTCACGCCCGGAAACTGCACCACAAGCGTCGGCAGTTCTCCGGTCTGCAATCCTGCCAATTCGAGCTCCAGGCCATCGCCGCCGGGGTGCTGGGTCAGGGTGTCGCGCCAGGTCTCGCTGATTCGCCGGGCCACCAGCGAACGCACTTGCGCACTGACCAGGACAGTGTTCGTTCGTACTTCCCTGGTATAGAGCCAATCGTTCAACTGACGGGTCAGCGCCTCGCAGCTCAGATGCCATTGGCTGATCTGCGCATCGATCTGAGCGTCATTCAAGGCCCGTGTTCGCAGCACCAGCAGGCTACGTTGCGCTCGTTCGCGATTGAGGATCACCGCCAACCGCTGCAGATGCCCCGAAGCGCCTGAACTGACAGGCGCCGGCTGCGGGAGTGGCAGGAGCAGATCACTGAACGAACCGCCGGTTTCCAAAGGCGGAAAATGCTCAGGCACCGGCTCTGCGGCGAAGCGAGACAACGTGCCCTGGCCCAACCCCCGCTGCTGCTCGATGCGCTGCAGCGCCGCGTGAAAAGCTGCCTCACCGTCGGCACTGAAGGCGTTGCCCGACAGATTCGTCCTCATCAATGCGTCAGGATGCGCCAGCGCTTGCGGCGACAGGGACGCGATCCGGTTGTCTCGTAAATCGAGCCATGACAGCCGTGGCAGAGTTTCCGCCCCGGTGGGCCAGGCCAGCAAATCCGTCGATCTCAGATTCAAGGCCTCGAGCCCGCTCAAAGCCGTGGCATCGAGTCGCCCCAGCGGGTTATGACTCAGGTTCAGTCGTACCAGTTGTGGCAGCGCATTGAGTTGGCGCTGGACCATTGCCGTCACCGTGATTCTGTTACCGGACACGTCGAGCCGACGCAGCGCGGGCAACGCCTGCGCTGCAAAAGGTAGCTCGGTGAACATGCATCCCCGCAGTTCAAGCGTCTCGATATGACTGAAGGCGCGAATAAAATCCCGCGCCTGGCCGGAGGGCACGTTCAGCCCTCCCAGACGCAGCGTGCGCACATGGGCGAAACTGCCGGCCGGCAACGAAGGAAGCTCGACACCGGTGGTGGCGCCGGGCAGCTCGACGAAGCTAAAGCGCTCAACGTCGGCAGACAGGCCATAGCGCTGACGAATCGCACCCTGCCAGCTGCTTTTCAGCGTATGCAACAGGTCCGCGCTGGCCCCTGTCGACCAACGCCGCGCGGGCGCTGCATAGCGTGATCCCTGGCGCGGGGATGGCGGATAAAACGCGGCGAAGATGGCCTCATGTTCGGCCCGAAGCTGCTCGATCGCCGCCACCCTTGCCGACGGTGTTGACCAGGCTGCATTGAATGCCTGCGGCAAAGGGTCGGCGCTATCCGGGGCGACGGCCATGCTATCGAGTTCGGCGCGGCAATAGTCACTGACCATCTGATGCACATCGAGCAGGTGGCCGCGCGGGCCGGAGCGGCGGCTGACAAACTCATAGGCCCGACGGAACGTCGCTGGGGTGACACGCGACCAATCCAGCGATAGCCCGGCCCAGAGTCTTTCATGGCCGCTGTAGAGCGAGTCGGGCAAGGTTTCAATCAAGGTGTGCGTGAGGTCAAGGCGTCTGAGCTGCTCAAGTCGTTCAACGTATGCTGGCCACCGCCATAACGCGTGGGGCGCATCGATGCGTAATCTGCGCAGTCGTGTCAGCGATTGCAGGTCAAGACCATGCAAGGTGGTGGAATCGAATCCGTGATAGTCGATGCGCAGTTCCTCCAGCGAAGTCAGTCCACCCAGCCTTCGCGCAAAGCTTTCCGCGAGCAATGGCGCATCGGTAGAGAAACGCAGACGTCTCAGCCCGGGCAGCCGCTCAACCGCCTCTGGCAATGTGCTAAGCGGTCGGGTGACAGGTGTCTGGCCATAGCGCCTCAATTCACCGAGCCATAAATCAGTGACATTCGGGAACGCCGCCAGAAACCCGTCCGCATTGGCGTCGGTTATGCCGATGCCGGTGATGGCCAGTTCGCGCACGTGGGGAAAGCCTGTACTCAGCTCGGGCAATGGCGTGTCGCAATGGATTGTCAGGCGGGCCGCCTCCGCCGCCTGCCCCTCCAAGGGACCATTACGCCATGTCTCTCGCAGTGTCTGTGCCAGTTGCGCCCTGTGCGTTGCAATGCGGCTATCACTCGGCGCTGCCTGCCATCGCTCAAGTGCAACGTTCAACGCGTCCCAATCCTGGCGGCGAGATTCCAGTTCGAGCTGAATCTGCGTTTCACTCTGGCCGTGTTGCCGGGCGAGAAATGCCCGTGCCTGACGCGACTCGGGGTATAGATGCGCAATGCGTGATTCGAGGGATGGATTGAGGCCTGTACCACGGCCACTGGCGTAATAACCCAGCAGTCGCGCGCCCACGCGTACCGGCGGTTTGAACCACTTTGCAGCCGGTGACAGCAATCGCGCAGCTTCGGCTCGATGACGGTGGGCCGATTCGATAATTTTCTGTTGCAGCTCACCATGGGCGTTGCCGACAGACAATCCGATTGATGAACCTGTGTCCTCAGGCAACGCGTGCATGAGCGAACTGTAAAAGCTGTCCTGGACCCTCGAGACTCTGTTCAATGCCTGGGCGTGATCATTGAACGCTTGATAGAAGGGTCCGTTTTTCACCAGATAGCGTCTAACCGGCGCCATCGGCTCGCCGATGCTGTCGAGCAAGGTGCCAGTCACGCTCCCCTCGCGAATTTCCAGACGCAGCGAGTGCGGCCAGCCAGACAATTGTTCCAGCGCGTGCAAAGCCAGTCGCCGACTGTCCGCCGACGCCAGGTTTTCGCTGTGCAAACCGGCAAATGCGCGGGCCTGGCGGCCATGGCGGACATGCCAGCGAGCCTCTTCCAGCATTCTCAAAGGGGAACGCCCGGTCGCATCCATTCGGGCCAGCTCGTGCGTCGAAGCATGCTCGATCACATCCTGGGCCGCCACGTCGCTGAGACCGGGACATTCACGCTGCAACAGGCGCACGGGCGCACTCGACGATTCGGTACCCCGATAAAGACTGTCAAAAATCGCCGGTTGACGCGTATAGGCGTACTCGGCGAGTTGTTTGCCGAACTCATCGGGCCGTGCCGGGCGAAATTGGGCAGCCGTGCGTCCCAGCAGATAGTTGATTTCCTGCTCTTCCAACGCAGCCAGAATCCGCGCCGGCATTTCCCCGTTCAACACTTGCGAACGTGTCAGGCGGATAGCGGGCTTGTGGCCCAAACCGGGCAGCGTATTCTGCGCACCATAGCGGATGGACGGCCCTGCTCCGTGCGGATCAGCTGTCATCTCCAGAACCCGATCGGCGGGCCAACGGGGCATCTCGGTGACCAGCGGGACTGCATACAGGTAGTGCTCGTCGATGGGCCTGGCTCCGCGCAATTGCTCGACCATTTGCCTCGCCTGTGCATCGGCATCGAACAGGCGCATGGCGTCTCGCAGTTCAGGGGGCGGGGGCAACTGATTCAGATGCATTTTGCGCAGGGCGCCATCGCTGATACCGCTGATATCGGCCAGCGCCAGCAAGGTGTCATCGGAGTAACCATCGGTGAGGTGCCCGATGCGTCGCAGCAGGGTCAAGCGATCCCACGCCATGGGCTGTTCCAGGCTCAGGCGCCAGGCACCGTGGCCGTTATGGCTGAGCAACGGTTGGTAAGCCAGAGAGTCGGTGGGATGTTTCAACCGCCAGTGCCCGCTGGAGCGGTCAAACGTCTGCTCATAGAGCCTGCCGCCCTGGCGTATCCAGGTTGTGCCGGCGACGCGGTACTGCCCCGCCGCGTCGGGCCGCGACAACTTGCCGGGGATGAGCGCTTGTTCATAGCCGCGCAAGGTCGGCCGCCACAGGCGCCTCTTGCCATCAGGCAGCGTCACCGGGTGCAGATCTTCGATCACAGGCTCCGGTTTAACGGCTGTCACCCGATTGAATGTTGCTCCTGCGGCGGCCATCGCACCGATCTGCGCAAGGTTTTCAGCAACGTCGACAAGATGCGCCCTGGCGGCGTGTTTATCCCCCTCGCTCCACTCGATCACGCCTTCGACAGTTTCGTAGAGCAACTGGGCCGTCATGACAACCAGCATGATTTCGCCCAGTACCGGAACGAACATGGACGCCATGTTCAGCGCCAGCAGACCAAATTGCAGCAGCCCGGACAGCTTGGCATCGCGCGCCTTGGCGTCGACGTCGGCGGTAGGTACCGCGTGACCACGAGCGTCGTTGATTAGCTTGTCACGATGTTTTTCGTACAAGTACGCCCAGAGGTCGCTATTCCTCGCCCAAGGATATACCTGAAGGTGCGGCATCAACGAAACTGCCACGTAAGGATCGGTATCCGGGACCATTTTTTGATATTTCGGTGAAGTCTTCCAGATCTCTACAAAAATCAACGTTGTCTGCAGAATCTTGCGCCACGGTGACGACAGCCAATCCGATGCGCCGTCTGCAGACTTTACGAATTGGCTGAAGTAATACGCACGCTTCTCATATGGGAAGAACTGACTGAAGAATCGTTGATAGGACGTAGGGGCCGTGCTGTCCGCCTGTTGCGCATCGCGAGCACTCAACAGGCGCTTGAAGGTGTCCTGCATTTGCGTGCCGGTATAGCGCTTGAGCGGGTGTTCGGGATCGTTGGGGACGTACAGAATTACCGCGTCGACCGGGCCATACTTTTGCGCGATCTTGAACACCACACATCCGACCAGCCGGTGCCGCATCAAGCCCAGGTCTTGAAACCACACCTGCTTGTCGCCGATCCGGGGGTGCCTGTTGCCTTTGATCACCGAAAGGATCATCGCGTGATCCTCAGGTTGAATATCCTTGGTCAACAGTGCGCGCTCGGCTGCCGCGCGCATGGCCGTTTTCTGACTGGCGATGAAGTGCCGGCGCAACTTCGCTTCCGCGGCCGGATCGACCGGATGGAAAAACCTTGTCAGATAAGCCTGGTACCGGGCACCGATATCCAGTTCGCGGCACAGGTTCAGGTAGTTCCTGACCGACACATTCACCGGAACAGCCTTGAGGGCACCTTTTACGGCGGTCGCGGTTGCGAAGCCAGAGCTGCTGTGAAAGGCGCCATAAGCACACTCATCACTTTCGAAGTTGTGCAAAGCGGCCTGGAGCATCGGCAGCGTCAATGCCTCGAATGAACCGATTTCCTCGCCGAGAATGCCAGCGCGTATTGGCCGCCTGAGGCACAACAGCGTGTTATCCAGATCCACGGCGACCTGATAGCGGTGTTTCAGCGCCTGCGCCAGGAGCGGCCGGGCGAAGGTTTCGATGTCTTTGAAGGTGGACATGGAGCGGTCCAGCCTCGTCTGTGCAATAAAACTCATCCTGTAGCTGGTATTGACCACCTGACGCTGGGCCGGCGTCGCTTGCGTGTACCAGCGCGGGAACACTGTCTGCGCCTGCTTGAGCTCGGTTTTCCTGTGCACCGGCGCCTGAATCAGCCAATGCGGCATCACGGATTCGAGCCAAGGTGCGTGGAGGCTCTCGGACGCCGCAGGTTTGAGGGGGCGCTCGGTTACGGTCGAAACGTCTGAATCGGTGGACATACATCGCTCCTGTAAATGGAGCGACAGCACATCACTGACGCCGCGCTGTCCGGCGGTACATGGCTATATCCCGTGCGCAAAAGTTGTAACGTGGCATCCGTGACCACAGCGATTGACTATGCTTCGGGGGACGATTTTTCGCAGAGGGATTTATGGACGATCCAGTCGACAACAAACCGCCGAGTTTCTGGCAGATGTTGCACAGCGTCATGGCAGCGGCGTTCGGCGTGCAAAGCGGCAAGAACCGGGAAAGGGACTTTACCCACGGCAAACCCAGCCACTTCGTGATTCTCGGCGTTTTGTTTACAGCCGTGTTTGGCCTGACGCTGTTTGCCATCGTCAAACTGGTGTTGTATCTGGCCGGGGTGTGATGGCGCCAGGCCGGGCACCGACTCGAGCTATCCGGGCCCTGGAAGAAAGGCCCGGAACGCTGATTTACTGATGGCTGACCCAGAAGACCGCTGTTCCTACAACGAGAATGATCAGGAACAAAATGGCCCACGCATCGACGCTACTGTCGCTTTTCCTGGCTTTGGTCGGGTTGCTCATTGCATCGCCTCTTGTCGGTTTTATCGGTGATTGCACAAAGACTCGATCACAGTTAAGACGATGATTGTCCGCACGACAAATGTGGATTAGATGACCGGCATTCGCGTTAGGCGATTTGGTTCTTTACATATACTCAAACATCACTTTTGCGCATAACTGCAAACGGGTATATTGCCCCGGCTCCGTGACGGAGTGCGCGGCCGTGCGCGCAGAATTGCAGAGGCAACATCGGACTCCAGCAAGCGAAAACGCAGCGTTTTCCGAGTAGCCCAAGCCTGAGAACAGGACTTATATGTACGTATACGACGAGTACGATCAGCGGATCATCGAGGACCGCGTCAAGCAGTTCCGTGATCAGACCCGACGCTATCTGGCAGGTGAGCTGAGCGAAGAAGAATTCCGCCCCCTGCGCCTGCAAAATGGCCTGTACATCCAGCGCTTCGCGCCGATGTTGCGCGTGGCGGTGCCTTACGGCCAGCTGACTTCGCGTCAGGTGCGCATGATGGCCAAAATCGCCCGCGACTACGACAAGGGCTATGCCCACATCAGTACGCGGCAGAACGTGCAGTTCAACTGGCCGGCGGTGGAAGACATCCCGGACATCCTCGCTGAACTCGCGACCGTGCAGATGCATGCGATCCAGACCAGCGGCAACTGCCTGCGCAACGTCACCACCGACCAGTTCGCCGGTGTCGCTGCTGATGAAGTGATCGACCCGCGTCCATGGTGCGAGATCGTCCGCCAGTGGACCACGTTCCACCCGGAATTCGCCTACCTGCCGCGCAAATTCAAGATCGCTGTCAACGGCTCGACCAGTGACCGTGCTGCCATTGAAGTCCACGACATCGGCCTGGAACCTGTCTACAACGCTGCTGGCGAGCTGGGTTTCCGCGTGCTGGTTGGTGGCGGCCTCGGTCGTACGCCGGTGGTGGGCGCATTCATCAATGAATTCCTGCCTTGGCAAGACCTGCTGAGCTATCTCGACGCCATCCTGCGTGTGTACAACCGCTACGGCCGTCGCGACAACAAATACAAGGCGCGGATCAAGATCCTCGTCAAGGCGCTCACGCCTGAAGTGTTCGCGCAGAAAGTCGATGCGGAAATGGAGCACCTGCGCGGTGGCCAGACCACGCTGACCGAAGCCGAACTGCATCGCGTCGCCAAGCATTTCGTCGACCCGGACTACAAAACCCTCGACAACCAGACTGCGCAACTGGCCGATCTGGACCAAGAGCATCCGGGTTTCGCCCGCTGGCGCAGCCGCAATACCCTGGCGCACAAGAAACCCGGCTATGTGGCTGTGACGCTGTCGTTGAAGCCGACCGGCGTTGCCCCTGGCGACATCACCGACAAGCAACTCGACGCCGTCGCCGATCTGGCCGAGCGCTACAGTTTCGGGCAACTGCGCACTTCCCACGAGCAGAACATCATTCTTGCCGACGTCGAGCAGAGCCAGTTGTTCACCCTGTGGGGCGAGTTGCGTGAAGGCGGCTTCGCTACGCCGAACATCGGCCTGCTGACCGACATCATCTGCTGCCCAGGCGGTGACTTCTGCTCGCTGGCCAACGCCAAGTCGATCCCGATTGCCGAATCGATCCAGCGTCGCTTCGATGATCTGGACTACCTGTTCGACATCGGCGAGCTGGACCTGAACATCTCCGGTTGCATGAACGCCTGCGGTCACCACCACGTTGGCCACATCGGCATTCTCGGCGTGGACAAGAAAGGCGAAGAGTTCTATCAGGTCTCCCTCGGCGGCAGCGCCAGCCGTGATGCGAGCCTGGGCAAGATCCTCGGCCCGTCCTTCGCACAGGAAGCCATGCCTGACGTGATCTCCAAGCTGATCGACGTGTACATTGAACAACGCACCGAAGACGAACGCTTCATCGACACTTATCAGCGTATTGGCATCGACCTCTTCAAGGAACGCGTCTATGCAGCGAATCATTAAGAACAACGAAGTCGTCGACGAAACCTGGCACCTGTTGCCGAAGGATTTCAATATCGATGAAATCAGCAACTGCGACGATCTGATCGTACCGCTGCAGCTGTGGCGCGAACACAGCCGCATGCTCCTGGCCCGCGACGGTGGTCTGGGTGTGTGGCTGGATGCTGATGAAGAGGCCGAGGAAATCGGTGAGGACGTCGCCAAGTTTCAGGTGATCGCCTTGAACTTCCCGGCGTTTACCGACGGCCGTAACTACTCCAATGCCCGCCTGCTGCGTGACCGTTATGGTTTCAAAGGCGAGCTGCGTGCGATTGGCGATGTACTGCGGGACCAATTGTTCTACATGCATCGCTGCGGTTTCGACGCCTTTGCCATTCGTGCGGACAAAGACCCGTACGAAGCACTGGAAGGCCTCAAGGACTTCTCGGTGACTTACCAGGCTGCCGCTGACGAACCACTGCCGCTGTTCCGTCGCCGCTAAGCGTCGGACGTTTGTCGCAGACACAAAAACGCCGGTCATGTGACCGGCGTTTTTTTATGCCTGCGGTTTACCAGAAGCGTTGCTGGGTAAGACGGCTCCACCAGCTCAACAGCACGCGGTCCACCGAACCGCTGGCAGCCATGCCGATGCGTTCCTGCAGGCTTTTGCGCTCGGCATAGTGCAGGTGATAGACCTCGGCCTGTTTGGCCTTCTGTGCCAGGTATTCATCGCTGGTCTTCAGTTCGTCCACCAGTTGGTTTTCCAGCGCAGCGATACCGAGCCACACCTCACCGGTAGCCACCTCATCGATCGCCAGTTGCGGGCGATAACGGGCGACGAAGTTTTTGAACAAGCGATGGGTGATGTCGAGGTCTTCCTGAAACTTCTCGCGGCCCTTTTCGGTGTTCTCGCCAAACACGGTCAGGGTGCGCTTGTACTCACCGGCGGTCAGCACTTCGAAATCGATATCGTGCTTCTTCAAAAGGCGATTGACGTTGGGCAATTGCGCGACCACGCCGATCGAACCGAGGATGGCGAACGGAGCGCTGATGATCTTGTCGCCGATGCACGCCATCATGTAACCGCCGCTGGCCGCGACCTTGTCGATGCACACGGTCAGTGGCACCCCAGCGTCGCGAATGCGCGCCAATTGTGACGACGCCAGACCGTAGCTGTGCACCATGCCGCCGCCACTTTCCAGACGCAGAACCACTTCGTCTTTCGGCGTGGCCAGAGTCAGCAGCGCGGTGATCTCGTGGCGCAGGCTTTCCGTGGCGGAAGCCTTGATATCGCCGTCGAAGTCGAGCACGAACACCCGGGATTTGGTCTCAGGCTTGTTTTTTTGCTTCTTCGCGCTTTTTTCCGTTTTCGCTTCGCCCTTGCGCAATGCCTTGAGCTGATCCTTGTCGAGCAGGGTCTGCTCCAGGCGTTCACGCAGGCCCTTGTAGAAATCGTTGAGCTTGCTGACTTGCAACTGGCCCGCCGATTTGCGCCGGCCCTTGCTGCGCAATGCAGCAAAACTGGCCAGCACCACCAGAATGGCGATCACCAGCGTGACGGTCTTGGCCAGGAAGCTGGCGTATTCGGTGAAAAAATCCACAGAGACTCCTCAAAGCAATGCGTGACGGTGTATTACACGCGGAATGGCTCCAGCATACCCATGCGCCGGCTCATCGGCCAGCCGTGAAACCTCTGGCAACACGCCTGTAACGGGCATTTCAAACAAGCGTATGTTTTTTCATTGACAGCCTTACGCCATCCTCATAACCTCGCCTGACCTTCAACGTACCGGGACGACGCGGACGTGGGCAGCATCTACTTGATACGACATGGCCAGGCCTCCTTTGGTGCAGACGATTACGACGTGCTGTCGCCGACCGGTGTGCGTCAGGCAGAAATCCTCGGCCAGCACCTCGCCGCGCTCGGTATCAGCTTCGATCGTTGCCTTGCCGGTGACCTGCGTCGTCAACAGCACACCGCCACCAGTGCACTGGAGCAATTCAGCGCCAGAGGCCTGCCGGTTCCAGTCCTCGAAACCGATTCCGCCTTCAACGAATTTGACGCCGACGCGGTGATCCGCGCTCTACTCCCGGCCATGCTGCCGGAAGAGCCGGAAGCCCTCGACATCCTGCGCAACGCCGCGCAGAACCGCGGTGAATTCCAGCGCATCTTCGCCCTGATCGTCGAGCGCTGGCTTGCCGGCACCTACGACACACCCGGACTGGAAAGCTGGCTGGGTTTCGTCGAACGGGTTCAGGCCGGGCTGCACCGCATCCTCGACCTGGCGGAAAAAAACCAGAAAATCGCCGTGTTTACCTCCGGCGGCACCATCACTGCCCTGCTCCACCTGATTACGCAAATGCCTGCCAGACAGGCCTTTGAATTGAACTGGCAAATCGTCAACACCTCGCTCAACCAATTGAAGTTTCGTGGTCGCGAGGTGGCTCTGGCTTCCTTCAACAGTCACGCACACCTGCAACTGCTGAAGGCCCCGGAACTCATCACTTTTCGCTGAGTCCGGCTTACTGTGACCCTGGCTGTAACCACCCAGCTCCCATGACCAAGAAAGGATCGAACCATGACCTCCGTAGCTGATGCCGTAAAAGCAATGCAAGCCAAGTTCAACCCAGCCGCCGCTGCCGGTCTGGACCTGGTCTTCGGTTTCAACATCACCGACGAAGACAAGCAATACGCGCTGATCGTCAAAGACGGCACCTGCGACATCCAGGAAGGTGAAAACCCGGACGCCAACTGCACGCTGGTGCTGGACAGCCAGACCCTGAAAGACATCGTCAGCGGCGAAACCGACGGCATGCAGGCCTTCATGGGCGGCAAGCTGCGCGTTGAAGGCGACATGATGCTGTCGATGAAACTGTCCGAGCTGTTCCCTTCGTAAGAAGCAGCCTGGTTCAAACAAATCCCGTCCTTGTGACGGGATTTGTCGTTCATGCAGGAGATCAGCGCAGGGCTCGGCTTCGCGCTCCGCTCACGGAGGTACGATCAACCCTCCTGCAACAACCGCGTATCCAGCCCAAACCGCTCTTGCGAAACCATCCTGAACTGACCCTCCGCCAGATCGCAACTCACCAGCAAATTCCACGAGTGTCGGGTGGCCACCGAAGGCACCAGAACAAATGGATGTTCAGCCAACAGTGCATCGGCAAACTTTCGCTGGTTGGGTGAGGTTTTGATCGGGGTGAGCCAATGCGGATTAGGCACATCTTCCGGTTGCACGATTCTGACGCTGGCGTCGTGGGTGATTTCAAAACAGGTCAACACATAGGGTTCCTGATCAAGCGCATCGAAGCTGCCATGGGCGGCCACCTCCAGTATCGCCGTGGAGGGGTCGACCGACGCATAAACGACTCTGCGGCCGGGCGTATTCCAGCGGCCGCCGTCCCGTTTCGATCCGAGGCCGCTGTCCCAGGTCTCGCTGTACACCTCGCGATCCAGCCGCCAGGCGTACCAGCGATCATCCCAGGGCAAGGGATTCATTGATAAACCCCGTATTTGATCTGGTTCAGATACTCCTCCACCATCCTGAAGCCCAGCGCATGTCCAACCAGATCGAGCGGCACATAACCGTAGAAGTAAGTAGCGCGTTGCTCCAGCCATGATTCGGCCTTGGCCTGACGCCCGAATACTTCGATGGCCAGTTCCAGCGCAGCGGCATATTGGTAGGCGATGACGCTCTGCGGCGTGTCCAGGCGCACCGACGCGCCTTCCTTGAGCAGGCGTCGCACGGTTCTCACGGATTTGCCGGTGATACGTTTGACCATCTCTCCCTGTTGGTACAGCTCGGAGGTTGCGATCATGTTCACCACATCAAGCAGCTCAAATCCTTCGCTTGTGCAGCGCAGGATGAGCATCGGATCGTCGCCGGTGTCCTGCCCACGCAACAGCAACTCCAGAGGTTTGCCCTCGAGCTTCTTCAAGCCCGTGAGCCGGGGCACTTTGGCGCTCGGCATGGCAACGTCCTCCGAGGGACACCTGGCGCGATCGTCGCGCCAGTAATGGCGAGGCGAGTAAGCAGGCGTATGGCTTTCAATCAGTGGGATTCGCATAGTCCATCCTTTGTCCGGGTCCAGAGCGATCTGTGCGCTCGATGACTTCAATGTCAGGACTGATCCTATAGACCCGGCGTCCGACGACCAACCTGAAAAAGTCGTCAGAAATATCCCCAAATCTGATCAAAACGCTCCTGTTTCCGTAGGACTCAAACGCAATTTTCAGCGGTTCAATCCGTTGTTGCTTTCAAGTTGGGGAGAGGGACTTTTGACTTACAATGCGCCCCACCTCCAGATACCGGCCCCGCCCCATGGACATCGACCTCGCTCGCACTTTCCTCGAAATCGTCCGTCACGGCAGCCTTGCCGCCGCCGCGCAGAAGCTGTTCGTCACGCAGACCGCCATCACCGCGCGGGTGCAGAAACTCGAGAGCCAGTTGGGCAGTACGCTGTTCGTGCGCAATCGCGCCGGGGCGAAGTTGACGGCCAATGGCGAAGCGTTCGTGATCTACGCCAATCAACTGGTGCAGACCTGGGAAGCCGCGCGCCGCGACTTGCCGCTGCCCGAGGGTTATCACAACGTTCTGCATATCGGTGGCGAGGTCAGCCTGTGCAACCCGTTGATGCTCAGTTGGGCGGCGGAACTGCGGGAGAAAATCCCCGGCCACGCACTGCGCATGGAAATCCGCGATGGCGAGAATCTGTTGCGTCAGCTCGAACTCGGTGTGCTCGATGCCGCGCTGGTTTATCAGCCGGAATACTGGCCGGGTCTGCAGGTCGAGCAAGTGCTGGAGGAAAAACTGATTCTGGTGCGCGCGCCCGAGCGTCCGGAGCCTTACGTCTACATCGATTGGGGTCCGGATTTCCGCCGTCAGCACGACGCCGCCCTGCCGGAAAAAGCCAAAGCCGCGCTGAGCTTCAACCTTGGCCCGCTGGCCTTGCAATACATCCTCGAACATGGCGGCAGCGGCTATTTCCGCACTCGGGTTGTGCGCACTTACCTGGAGACCGGAGCCCTGGAAGCCGTCACCAAAGCGCCGGAATTCGGTTATCCGACCTATCTGGTGTATTCCCGTGATCGCGACTCGGCCGTGCTGCAACAGGCCTTCGATCTGTTGCGCGAAGTGATCCGCACCGATGACGACTGGTCACAGCGCTGGAATCCGTTGAGCTGACGGGCAGCTTCAGTCCAGAGCATGGCGCTTAAGGCCGCAAGGTTCGCGCTGCACAAGTCAGCGGATCGGCTAATCTGCCGGGTATAAAAACAATACCCGCAGGTGAAACGCATTGAGGCAGACCACCGAGGCATTCCGCAGCCGCTACCGGGCGGCCATTCATCCGTTGTACAACCCATGGCTGCATGGCGCGTTCGTGCTGCTGTTCGGGATTTTCGCGGTCGCTGCGTTCTGGCGCACGGTGCATTCGGTGAGCTGGCTGGAATGGCTGACGGTGCCGCTGAGCCTGTTGTTGTTCAACTTCGGCGTATACATGGTCCATCGCCATTTGGGCCATCACAAAAAAGCCTTCGCAAAGATGTTCTACGCGCGGCATGCCGGCGACCATCACAGCTTTTTCACCCCCGGGCACATGACCTACGACAGCGCGCGGGACTGGCGAGTGATTCTGTTTCCAGCCTGGCTGATCGTCATTCATACGCTATTGATCACCCTGCCGCTGTGGTGGCTGCTCGCGCAGGTCAACGCCAATGTCGCCGGGCTGTTTGCCGGGTGCATGGTGCTCGGTTATCTGCTCTATGAGGTGTTCCATGCCTGTGAGCATCTGCCGCCGCAGAATCCGTTGACTCGTTTGCCGTGGATCCGCCAGATGCGCCGTCTGCATGAACTGCATCACCGCCGCGAGCGCATGCAGGAGCGCAATTTCAACATCGTTCTGCCCTTGATGGACTACCTGTTCGGCACGCTGTACCTCGAGCCGGAACCCGCCCCTTTGAGTAATTCGCAAATGCCCATGACGCGCATGCAGCACCAGATCGATATCGCCGGCGAGCCGGTCGCCGTGCTGGCCTATGCCGCCAGCGTCAGTCACTGGCCGGACTGGCATCCCTCCTCATTGAAGATTGACGGTCCGCACGGTCCGCTGCATGCCGGTGCGCGTTTCGAAGAGGACATCCATGCCGGCGGACGTGCCGGTCACTTGCGCTGGGAAGTCACTGAATACCTGCCGGGCCGGCGCTGGTGCGCACGCGCGCAAAGTGATCAGGGCCTGTCCCTGCGTTTGACTTACGAGTCCTCGGCGGAGGCTGGTGGCACGCGATTCGTGCGTACGCTGGAATATCGCTTTGACGGTTTGCTCATGCGTCTGGCCAATCGCCTGTTGCTCAAGCGGCGCATTGAGCGCGAGTCTGCCGCGTCCATGCTTGCCCTGCGCGACACGACCGCGCAGTACATCGGCGCGGCGAGGGCCAGCGCGTGAAATTACGTTATCTGCTGTGCCTGCTGATCGTTCTGGTCATCGCCTTCTTGTTGTTGCTGCCAACCAAAGTCGAACCAGTGGCCTGGACACCGCCACCGGCGCCCTCGTTGAAAGACGGCATCTACGCGGACAACCAGCGCCTAAAAGCTGTTGCAAAGGTCGGGCCGAGCGACATCGAAGGGCCTGAGGCGCTGCTGCTGGAAGACGAATTCCTCATCACCGGATTGCATGACGGCCGGCTGATCCGCAGCAGCCTCGACGGCACGCAGCGCAAGGTCCTGGCCGACACCGGTGGCCGTCCCTTGGGCCTGGCCCGTCATCCGAACGGCATGCTGGTGATTGCCGATGCGGTCAAAGGCTTGCTGTCGCTGGATGCACAGGGCCGCGTGATCCCCTTGACCACCGAGGCCAACGGCGTGCCATTTGGATTTACCGATGATGTGGCGGTCGACAAGTCAGGCCACTACGCCTACTTCAGCGATGCCTCGAGCCGCTGGGGCTATGGCCATGATGGTGAGGCGATCATCGAGCACGGCGCCGACGGCCGTTTGCTGCGTTACGACTTTCAGAGCGGCAAGACCAGCGTCTTGCTCGACAAGTTGCAGTTCGCCAACGGCGTCACCCTTGGCCCCGACGAAGCCTATGTGCTGGTCAATGAAACCGGTGCTTATCGCATCAGCCGCTACTGGCTGAGCGGGCCGAAGGCCGGTACCCATGATGTGTTCATCGACAACTTGCCGGGGCTTCCGGACAACCTCTCGTTCAATGGCAGCAATCGCTTTTGGGTAGCGTTGTACGCGCCGCGCAACGCGTTACTCGATGGCACCGCGCAGCACCCGTTCGTACGCAAGATGATCGTGCGGGCGTTGACGGTTTTGCCCAAGCCTGTCGAAAAGCGTGGGTTTGTGCTGGGACTGGATCTGGACGGCAAGGTGATTGCCAATCTGCAGGACGCGAGCGAAGGCAATTATTCGCCGATTACCACGGTGCGCGAATATGGGCAGTGGTTGTATTTCGGCTCGTTGAAGGCGAGGCATATGGGGCGGATGGGGTTGGATGCGGCGCTTAAGTAAAACAGAAAAATTTTCACCGTATGGACCGACGATATCGCTGGCAAGCCAGCTCCCACAGTGTCCGTGTGAACTCCAAATATGTGTTCACCAGATGAACCTGTGGGAGCTGGCTTGCCAGCGATAGCGGTCTGTCAGTTGCCGAACCGGTCGAACTTCTCCGGATCTTCATCCTCCGGCAGTTCTTTCACGGTTTTTTCCGGATGCGCTGTGGTATGCGCCGGGCTGTTGGGTTCAGGGCGGGTCGGAATCGGGTCGAAGCCGCCCTGCTCTTCACTGGGGAATTTCGGATCGTTCATGAGGCACCTCGCAACGAGTCGATGGTTTGCAGACTCTGCACATTGGAGGTGCCGTGGGTGGTCGCCGTTCCCTTTGGATGGCGACCACGGGTCAGGTAATTATTGCCCGGTCAGCGGCTGCCCGGCCAACCGGGCGACGATCTGCTCCTTGACGATCACGCGCTTCTCTTTGAGCTTCTTCAATTCGTCATCACTGGGGGCGTCTGACTGGGCGTTCTCGGCCTCGACCACTTCAGCATCCACCTCGAAATACTTGTTGAGCAGCGAATCCAGCTTCGCATCCTCGGAGCGTTTTTGCTCGATCTCTTCCTTTTTGCAGCCCAGGTCCTGATACAGATCATGTGAAACCGGCATGAAACACCTCCATCAAATTGATCGACAACCAACGCGACCGATGCGCTGACTCGTTATCAGCATGGCCTTGCGCAATGGCTTCTGTCGACACCCTGTCAGACCAGCGGTTGCCGTTCGTCGCCCTGTCGTAAATGCGATAAAACCTTTGGCTTATGCGTTCGCTCCATTGGATAACGCTCACAAAAACCTGCGTGGAGATACCCAATGGACGGATTCAACCTGCGTCATCTCGCTCTGGCTGTTGCACTGTCTGCCGGCATGGGCAGCGCCTTTGCCGCGACCGACAATGACTTTGTCGATAACGCCGCCGCCGGTGGCATCGCTGAAATCGAAACCAGCCGCCTGGCTCTGGAAAAAAGCCAGTCAGCTGACATCAAAGCCTTTGCCAATCAGATGATCACCGATCACAGCAAAGCCAACGATGAGCTGGCAGCAATTGCCAAGGCCAACGACATCGAAGTCCCGGACACCACTACCCTGGTCAAACAGGCCAAGGAAAAGATTCTCGACATGCGTGATGAATCCTTCGATGCGGCCTACGCCAACAACCAGGTCAAGGCTCACGAAGAAACCATCGAGCTGTTCAAGAAACAGGCGAACACCGTGACCGATGACAAGGCCAAAGGCGCCACTGAACTGAAAGCGTTCGCGCAGAAGATGCTGCCAGCGCTGGAAAAACACCTGGCCCACGCCAAAGAGCTGCAAGCCAAACATCCGAGCAAGTAACCGCCCGGCAATAAAAAGGCCGCATCCTTCGATGCGGCCTTTTTGCGTTTCAGCGATCAACCGCCATCGGTGTCGATATCGGCGTCGGTGCTTTCGCCCGGTTCAGGACGGTCCGGGTCAGGCATGAAGCCGGGGCTGAAGTCGTTGCTGTTGTCATTGTGATGCTGCTTCTGATCGACCTCGGCAGCCGCGCTGTCCGCCTGTCCTTCTTCAGCCGGCGCGGGGGTATTTTGTCCCGGTGTCTGCGGGTCGATGGCCGGGTCGTTGCGGTTAATTGACTCTGAGGACTGATTTTGCTGTTGCGGCGCTTGCTCGTTCATATCCACCTCATTCATAGTCCTGCCTCCTTCTTCCAGCACGACTGGAAAACGTCGGGCATGCAGATTCGAAGCCTGACGCCGCAGATTCGTTCAAAAGATCGCTGCCTGTTGCCACGCCGACTAGAGTTACCGGGGCCTTCGACGCGGCAGGCAGAAAAATTCGCCGCTGGATGAACAACTATTTCAAGCGGCAAATGTCAGTCAATTCGCGCCGGTCATTTCGCTGAGCCGGCACCATTACGTAACGGAGCGACACGCACATGGCAGCACTGCAGAACAGCACAGTTGAAGCAATCAGGAACAACCAGGCTCAACTGCTGAGCGAATGGACCAAACGCCTCGAAGCCAGCGGCGCCACGCGCAACCTCAAGGAACATGACCTCGCTCAGCAAACCCGCGACTTCCTCAGCCTGTTGCTGACCGGTCTGGAAAACGGCAACGGCAGCAAGATTGCCGCCGCAGGCTGGGAAGACACCCGTCAGTTTCTTGAAAAGCTGTCGCAGAGCCGCGCCCTGCTCGGCCAGGACTCCCAGCAAACCGCCAATTTCATCTTTGCCCTGAAGGGCCCGTTGTTCGCCCTGCTGCAAAACCATTATCAGGACCAGCCGGCACTGCTCGCCGAGCAACTGCTGGAAGTTTCCGAACTGCTCGACACGGTCGGCATGCACACCATCGGCACCTTCCAGAAATCCCGCGAAGCGGTGATCAAGCGTCAGCAGGAAGAGCTGCTGGAACTGTCGACGCCGGTGGTCAAGCTGTGGGACGGCGTTCTCGCCCTGCCAATGATTGGCACCCTCGATTCGCAACGCACTCAGGTAGTCATGGAATCGCTGCTGCAACGCATCGTCGACACCGGTTCCGAGATCGCCATCATCGACATCACCGGCGTGCCGACCGTCGACACCCTGGTTGCCCAGCACCTGCTGAAAACCGTGACCGCGATTCGCCTGATGGGCGCTGACTGCATCATCAGCGGCGTGCGTCCGCAGATCGCCCAGACCATCGTTCACCTGGGTCTGGATCTGCAAGGCGTCGTCACCAAGGCCAACCTGGCCGACGCCTTGAAACTGGCCCTGACTCGCCTGGGCATCAGCCTCGGCAAAGCGGTCTGAGCCGATGGAACGTATTCCGATTCTTCAAATGGGCGATTTGCTGCTGGTGACCATTCAGGTCGACATGCACGACCAGCTCGCCATGACCCTGCAGGACGATCTGTCCGAGCGCATCAGCCGGACCTCGGCCCGTGGGGTGCTGATCGACATCTCGGCGCTGGACATGGTCGACTCGTTCATCGGGCGCATGATCGGCACCATCTCGGGGTTGTCGAAAATCATGGACGCCGAAACCGTGCTGGTCGGCATGCAGCCGGCCGTGGCGATCACGCTCGTTGAGCTGGGCATGACCTTGCCGGGCGTCAGCACCGCCCTCAACGTCGAACGCGGAATGAAACTGCTGCAGGATCGAGTACGCCTGCAATGACCGTGCGCAGCAGTGGTACTCAACCCATCCTGATCGAACAGGACGTGGTACTGGCCCGCCAGACCACACGCAAACTCGCCACCGAATGTGGCATGCGCCTGATCGACCTGACCAAACTGGTCACCGCCGTCAGCGAGCTGGCGCGTAACACCATGGTCTATGGCGGCGGCGGCGACATGGATTGGCAGATCCTCGAGGAAAACGGCCGGGTCGGTTTGCGCATCACCTTCCGCGACGAAGGCCCGGGCATCCCCGATATCAAACTGGCGATGACCGACGGCTGGACTTCCGGCAGCGGACTAGGCCTCGGCCTGACCGGCGCCAAACGTCTGGTCAATGAATTCGAACTCGACACTGAGCCCGGCAAAGGCACGCGCATTACGATCACACGATGGACATGAATATCACCGGGTCGTTGACCCAGGTTCTGCCGATCGAGGACAGCAGCCAGATCGGCCACGCCCGACGCACCGCGCAGAAACTCGCCGAGCAGCATGGCTTCGACGAAAACGATGCCGGCCGCGTGGCACTTGTCGCGACGGAACTTGCAAGCAACGTGCTCAAGCATGCCCAGCGCGGCGAGTTTCATCTGCGTGTGCTGACTCGTCCGGATAACGGTTTCGGCATCGAAATGCAGACCGTGGATCGGGCCCAGGGCTTTGATCTGGATGCCTGTCTGGCGGATGGCTTTTCCACTGGCGGTACGCAGGGCATCGGCCTCGGCGCCGTATCGCGGCAGACCAATGTCTTCGATGTCTACGCCGATCACCGTGGCGCGGTGTTGCTGGCGCGAATTTTTCCGCGCAGCGATCGTCAGGCCGATATCCGCTTCGGCGTCAGCCAGCATTCGCTGCATGCCGATCCAGCCTGCGGCGATGTCTGGCATCTGACGTATGAAGGCTCGCGGATCAGCGCGCTGGTGGTCGATGGCCTCGGTCATGGCGAAGACGCCGAGCGCGCAGGCCTGGCCGGGGCGCAGGCATTCGCCCGGGCACCGTTTGCCGATCCAGTGGTATTGATGGAAGACCTGCATCAGGAAATGCTCGGCACCCGTGGCGGCGCCGTCGCTTTCGCGCAGTTCGACAGCCAGCGCGATGGTCTGACGTTCGCCGGTGTCGGTAACATTGGCGCCAGCTTGCTGGACCCGGCAAAGTCACGCGGGCTGGCCTCGCACCCCGGCATCGTTGGCGGCCAGTACCGTAAAGCCAAACCCTTTGACTATGCTCACGTGAACGGACATTTATTGATCATGTACAGCGACGGCTTACAGTCCCGTTGGAATCTCAAAGACTACCCCGGCCTGGTGCATCGCCATCCGTCCGTGATAGCCAGCGTCCTGCACCGCGACTTCTGTCGTGGTCGCGATGACGTGACGGTACTGGTCGTTGCTCTGGAGGCCGCCCATGGCTGAATCGACTACCTTGAGCCATGCCGAACAGGCGGCGCTCATCGCTCAGTTGCAGCGCGAAACCACTGCCCTGCGCGAAGAGCTCGATGAAACCAACCAGGGCGTGCTGGCGCTGTACGCCGAGCTCGACACTCAGGCAGAAGAACTGCGTCAGGCATCGGATTTGAAGAGCCGCTTCCTGTCGTACATGAGCCACGAATTTCGTACGCCATTGGGCTCGATCCTGAGCATCAACAGTCTGCTCGCTGACGAACTTGACGGTCCGCTCAGCCCTGAACAGCACAAGCAGGTAGCCTTCGTCAGCACCGCTGCCCGCGAGCTCAGCGACATGGTTGATGACCTGCTCGATCTGGCGAAGATCGAAGCCGGGCGAATCAGCATCTCGCCGGCCTGGTTCGACATGTTCGACCTGTTTTCGGCCCTGCGCGGGATGTTCCGGCCAATCGTCGACGCCTCGGCGGTGGATCTGATCTTCGAAGAGCCGCTGGGCCTGCCGCGCCTGTATACCGATGACAAGAAGCTCGGGCAGATCCTGCGCAACTTCATTTCCAACTCGCTGAAATTCACCACCCGTGGCGAAGTGCGCGTGTCGGCGCGACTGGAAGGTGAAGACAAGGTGCGCTTTGCCGTCAGCGACACCGGCATCGGCATCGCGGCCGAGTTGCATGACACGCTGTTCGAAGACTTCTCCCAAGTCGATTCGCCATTGCAGAAACGTCTGCGCGGCACCGGTCTGGGTCTGTCACTATGCAAGCGTTTCGCCGCCCTGCTCGGCGGTGAAGTCGGGGTAGACAGTACGCCGGGCGTGGGCTCGACGTTCTTTGTCATCATCCCTCTGGCAATCGCTCTG
The DNA here is from genome assembly GCF_004307505.1 of Pseudomonas sp. Sample_11. NCBI lineage: Bacteria > Pseudomonadati > Pseudomonadota > Gammaproteobacteria > Pseudomonadales > Pseudomonadaceae > Pseudomonas > Pseudomonas sp. Sample_11. The sequence goes on along the minus strand of NZ_RCOD01000037.1, from coordinate 38,444 downwards.
GAGAACGTCGATGAATCGTGACATCCGCCTGTTGATCGTCGATGACAACGTCGCCACCCGTTACGCCCTGCGTCGGCGCCTGGAGCGCCACGGCTACACAGTGCTCGAAGCCGGCACCGGCAGCGACGGCCTGGCCCTGATCGAGAGCGAAGCCCTCGATGCGTTGATCCTCGACGTCAACCTGCCGGACATGAGCGGTTTCGACATCGTCCGCCTGTTGCGCGCCGACCCGCGCACTGCGCTGCTGCCGGTGATTCATGTGTCAGCGGCGTCGATCCAGACCGGCGACATCATCACCGGCCTCAACGCGGGCGCCGATGCCTATCTGATTCACCCGGTCGACCCCGATGTGCTCTTGGCCACGCTGCGTACCCTGCTGCGGGTGCGCGACACGGAAAATGCCCTGCGCGAAAGCGAGGCGCGTTTCCGCGAGATCTTCGCCAACGTCTCGGCGCCGATCGCCGTGCTCGATGCCAATCTGAAAGTGCATGAGTGCAATCACGCATTTGCCCAATTGATCGTCGATAACCGCGATCAGCAGGCGCTGCGTGAATGCTTCGCCGAAGATCAATGCTCGATCCTCGATGAACTGCGTCTGCGTCTGGTAGACGGCGAGCGCTGGAAAGGCACGCTGAACATGCGCGTGCAGGGCGAGATTCGCGAGACGCAATGGCAGATTTCGCCGTATCGCACGCCAGAGCTGAGCCTGGTGTTTGTCGAGGACGTCACCGAACATCGCCACCGCGAGCGCTCGCATCTGGCGCGACTGGATGACACCACCACGCAGCTGGCCAAGGAAGTCGCCGAGCGCGTGCACGCCGAAGCGCAATTGCTGCAAGTGCAGAAAATGGATGCGCTGGGCAAGCTCACCGGCGGTATCGCCCACGACTTCAACAACCTGCTCACCGGGATCATCACCAGTCTGGAACTGATCCAGAAACGCGTGGCCGATGAGCGTCTGGACAAGGTGCAGTTCTACACCGAAGCAGCGCTGAATTCAGCCATGAGCGCGGCCTCGCTGACCCATCGTCTGCTGGCATTTGCCCGTCAGCAGCCACTGGATACTCGCCCGGTGGACATCAACGAGCATGTCCGCTCGCTGGAAGAATTGCTGGTGCGCACCATCGGCGAGCGCATCACCCTCAAGCTGGAACTGACCAACAAACCGGCGATTGCGCTGGTCGACCCGGTGCAGCTGGAAAGCGCCGTGCTCAACCTGGTGATCAACGCCCGCGATGCCCTGCCCTCCGGCGGCAATATCTGGGTCAATACTTACGCCGCTTATTCCCACGGCGATCCGAATCTGGCCGATGGCGCGTACGTGGCGCTGTCGGTACGCGACGACGGCACCGGCATCGAACACAACGTGATCGACAAGGTGTTCGAGCCGTTCTTCACTACCAAGCCGCTGGGCCAGGGCACCGGGCTCGGTCTGTCGACGATTTACGGCTTTGCCCGTCAGTCCGGCGGTGACGCGCACATCCGCAGCGTCGCCCGCCGTGGCACCGAAGTGACCATCATGCTGCCGGGTACCAACGACCCGACCGGGGCCGACGCGCCTGTGCCCGTGCCTGATGCCAAAGGCAGTGGCGAACATGTGCTGATCGTCGAGGACATGGCCACGGTGCGCTTGTTCGTCACCGAAGTGCTGGAAGATGCCGGCTATCGCTGCACGCAAGCGGCGGATATCGAATCGGCGCTGGAGCGCTTGCAGAACGACCCGTCGATCGACCTGCTGTTGACCGACGTCGGCTTGCCGCGCATGAGCGGCCGTGAACTGGCGGATGTTGCCCGTGGCTGGCACGAAGGACTGCCGATCCTGTTCATGACCGGCTACGCCGAAACCGCGCTCAACCGCCAGGTCTTCCTCGGCACCGGCATGGACATGCTGGTCAAACCGTTCCAGATCAGCGAACTGCTCGACAAGGTCCGCCGTACGCTGGATGGCGCCTGAACTGGCGCACATGCCCGTATAGGAGCGAGCCTGCTCGCGAAGGCGTCCGTCCAGTCAGCTGATCTGCGACTGACACTCCGCTTTCGCGAGCAGGCTCGCTCCCACAGGGGGTCTGCTGCGTTACCACTTTATTGGGTACAGCCTGCAAAACTGTGGGAGCGAGCCTGCTCGCGAAGGCGTCCATCCAGTC
>NZ_RCOD01000037.1:0-36200 GCF_004307505.1 Pseudomonas sp. Sample_11 | reverse complement strand
CTGCGACTGACACACCGCTTTCGCGAGCAAGCTCGTTCCCACAAGGGGTCTGCTGCGTTACCACTTTATTGAGTACAGCCTGCAAAACTGTGGGAGCGAGCCTGCTCGCGAAGGCGTCCATCCAGTCAGTTCATCTGCGACTGACACACCGCTTTCGCGAGCAAGCTCGTTCCCACAAGGGGTCTGCTGCGTTACCACTTTATTGAGTACAGCCTGCAAAACTGTGGGAGCGAGCCTGCTCGCGAAGGCGTCCATCCAGTCAGTTCATCTGCGGCTGACACTCCGCTTTCGCGAGCAGGCTCGCTCCCACAGGGGATCTGGTGTGTGACGACCTGTCTGGGTACACCGTTCAAAACTGTGGGAGCGAGCCTGCTCGCGAAGGCGTCTGGCAGGGCGCCGCCATCATCGGCTTAATGCCCGAGCCAGAAACGGCGCAGTCTTGCTCTTCTTGCTGGTGGCGACTTTCTGCGGTGTGCCGGCGGCGACAATCCTGCCGCCCTGATCGCCGGCTCCTGGGCCGATGTCGATCACCCAGTCGCTCTGCGCGACAACACGCATTTCGTGTTCGACCACAATCACCGTGTGCCCCGCCGTCACCAGCGTATCCAGCTGTTCCAGCAAGCGATCGACATCCCTCGGGTGCAATCCCGTGGTCGGCTCATCCAGCACATACAAGGTCGCGCCACGCTGGTTGCGCTGCAATTCGGTTGCGAGTTTGATCCGCTGCGCCTCACCGCCGGAGAGCTCCGTGGCCGGTTGCCCCAGACGCAGATAACCCAGACCAATATCGCGCAGCACCTCCAGCGAACGACGAATCCCTGCCTGCTCGGCAAACACGGACACCGCCTCATCGACAGTCAGTTGCAGCACCTGAGCGATGCTCAAGCCCTGCCAGAGAATCGCCAGCGTCTGCGGGTTATACCGCGCGCCATGACAGGTCGGGCACGGCGCATACACACTGGGCATGAACAGCAATTCCACACTGACGAACCCCTCACCCTCGCAAGTAGCGCAACGGCCCTTGGCGACGTTGAAAGAAAACTGCCCGGCGTCATAGCCCGCCGCTTGTGCCTCGGGAGTCGCGGCGAACAGCTTGCGCACGTTGTCGAACAACCCGGTGTAAGTCGCCAGATTGGAGCGCGGCGTGCGTCCGATGGGTTTCTGATCAACCTGCACCAGGCGTTTGATCGACTCCAGGCCGGAGCTGATCTGCCCGGTGCTGGGAGGCGGCGTGTCATCTTCCAGACTCGGTTCTTCCGACTCGGCCTCGGCCATTGGCCGGCCCAACTGCGCGCCGACCAGTTCCAGCAAGGCCTGACTGACCAGACTCGATTTGCCAGAACCCGATACGCCGGTCACCGAGGTGAAACAGCCCAAGGGGAATTCGGCGCTGAGATTATTCAGGTTATTGCGGGTGACGCCGTCGAGCTTCAGCCAGCCGCTCGGCTTGCGTGCGGCGCGCTCAGGGCGCTGGTTTTCCGCGAACAGATAGGCGCGGGTCTGCGAATCTGCAATATCCGCAAGTCCCGCAGGCGGACCGCTGTACAGCACGCGCCCGCCCTTTTCGCCCGCCGCCGGGCCGACGTCAATCAGCCAGTCGGCACGGCGCATGGTTTCGACATCGTGCTCGACCACAAACAGCGTATTGCCGTCAGCCTTCAAGCGCTGCAACGCCTCGAACAGCGCCTCGCCATCCGCCGGATGCAGACCGGCAGACGGTTCGTCCAGCACATAAATCACCCCGAACAACTGCGAACCCAATTGCGTGGCCAGGCGCAAACGCTGCAACTCGCCCGACGACAGCGTCGGTGTACTGCGTTCCAGCGCCAGATACCCCAGGCCGAGATCGGTCAGGGTGCTGACCCGCTCCAGCAAATCCTCAGCAATGCGTTGCGCCGCCAAGCGTTTTTCCAGCGACAGGTTCGGCGTGTGGCGCACGTCCGGCGCGCTGGCGTGACCGCTGGCGCCATGGGCGACACGCTGCTGACGCGCCTCGCGGGTTTGCGCATGGCTGAGGGTGTCGCCGCTCTCCTCGGCCTGTTCCAGATAATTTGCCGCTGCTACAGGCCGCAGCACTTCGGCCACTTGCAGCAAGGGCATCTGCGACAGCTCGCCAATGTCGTAGCCAGCAAAGGTCACCGACAACGCCTCGCGCTTGAGCCGCTTGCCCTCGCACAATGGGCACGGGCTGCCGCGCATGAACTGTGAAACACGCTTCTTCATCAGCGCACTTTGCGAGTGAGTGAAGGTGTGCAGGATGTAGCGCCGCGCGCCGGTGAAGGTGCCCTGATAACTCGGTTCCATTTTGCGCTTGAGCGCGACGCGGGTTTCTTCCGGGGTCAGCCCGGCGTACACCGGCACCGTCGGCGTCTCTTCAGTGAAGAGAATCCAGTCGCGCTGCTTTTTCGGCAGTTTTTTCCACGGAATGTCGACATCGATGCCCATGGTCACCAGGATGTCGCGCAGGTTCTGCCCCTGCCACGCCAAGGGCCAGGACGCCACGGCGCGCTGGCGGATGGTCAGGTTCGGGTCCGGCACCATCAGCGCTTCGGTCACTTCATAGACGCGGCCAAGTCCGTGACACTCCGGGCAGGCGCCCTGCGGCGTGTTCGGTGAAAAGTCTTCGGCATACAACATCGGCTGCCCCGGCGGGTAACTGCCGGCGCGGGAATAGAGCATGCGGATCAGGCTCGACAACGTCGTCACGCTGCCCACCGACGAACGCGCGCTCGGCGTGCCGCGCTGCTGTTGCAAAGCGACGGCGGGCGGCAGTCCTTCGATGGAATCGACATCCGGCACGCCGACCTGATCGATCAGCCGCCGCGCGTACGGCGCCACCGATTCGAAATAACGCCGCTGGGCCTCGGCATACAGCGTGGAGAACGCCAGCGACGACTTGCCCGAACCGGAGACACCGGTGAACACCACCAGCGCATCGCGCGGAATATCGACATCAACGTTCTTCAGGTTATGTTCGCGGGCGCCGCGCACGCGAACCATGCCGGCGGGTGCTTTGGAATTGCGCTTGGAAGTCATCGGCCTGCCTTGATTGAAAAACTGGGCAGCGCTCGGCATCAGGTGCCGAGCACCTCGCAAATCATCTGCAGTAACGCTTGCGGGCTGTAGGGTTTGCCGAGCAGATGCGTATCGGGGCTGAGCTGGTGGTCGCGGGAAATGATGTCGCGGGTATGCCCGGAAGTGAACAGCACCGGCACTGGCGGCGTCTGCACCTTGGCCCAAGCAGCGAGATCGGAGCTCTTGATCAGGCCGGGCATGACCACGTCGGTGAAGATCAGATCGATCTCGATGCCTTCCAGCAACATCTGCATGGCCACGTCGCCATTGCACGCGGTCATCACCCGATAGCCTTCCTCGCGCAGCAACTCCACCGCCGAAGCGCGCACCGCGTCATTGTCTTCCACCACCAGAATGGTTTCGTGGCCGCCGCTCTTGCGTTCGCCGACACTGGCGGTCTCTTCGCGAACCGGACGCAGACTGCGCGGGAAATACAACTGCACCCGCGTGCCTTCGCCAAGCTTGCTGTCGATCTCGACGTGGCCGCCACTCTGTTTGACGAAGCCGAAAACCATGCTCAGACCGAGCCCGGTGCCCTGGCCGTCGGCCTTGGTGGTGAAGAACGGTTCGAAGACCTGTTCCAGCATTTGTGGGGCAATACCCACGCCGGTGTCGGTGACCGCCACGCGAACATACTCACCGGCCGCTATGCCCTTGCCGGCGCAGTATTCGCTGTCCAGGCAGACATTGGCGGCACTGAGGCCGATGACGCCCTCGCCCTTCATCGCGTCGCGGGCGTTGATCGCCAGATTGAGAATCGCGTTTTCCAGTTGGTTGCGGTCGACGTTGATATGCCACGGCTGCGGCGGCAACTGCACGTCGATCTGAATGGTTTCGCCCAAGGCGCGTTGCAGCAACTCGCCGACGCCTTCGAAAATCTGTTCGGGGTTGCATACCGCCGGTGACAGCGGTTGCCGGCGGGCAAAGGCCAGCAGTTGCGAAGACAGTTTGGCCCCGCGCTCGACCGCCGCCAGCGAAGCCCCGACCCGGCGCTGCACGTTGGCATTGTTGGGCTCATGCCGAGCGAGCAGATGCAGGTTGCCGGCGATCACTTGCAGCAGATTGTTGAAGTCATGGGCAACACCACCGGTCAGGCCGCCGATGGCTTCGAGTTTCTGCGACTGGCGAAGTTGTTCCTCAGCCGCCAGCCGCGCATTCACCTCGGCGGCCACGCGCTGTTCGAGGTTGCGGGTGAATTTGAGCAGCGACTCTTCAGCATTCTTGCGCTCATGAATATCGATCAGCACGCCGGGGAAGCGAAACGGCCTTCCGTCTTCATCGAACTCGCAGGCACCACTGGCCAGCACCCACAGATATTGGCCATCGCCGCGCTGCACACGGTATTCAGCGTTGTACGGCTCGCCAGTGCGCACGCAATGGGCGACCCGTTCCCGTACCCATGGGTGGTCGTCGGGATGAATGCGCGATTCGGCAATCTCTTGTTGCAGATCGCTCAGGTCCTGATCCGGCGGGTAGGAAAAGGTGCGGGCGAAACGTTCGTCAGCGGAGAAGCGATTGTTCTTGATGTCCCAGACAAACGAGCCAAGCAATGCGCCGGCATTCAGCGCCAGACGCACGCGCTCGTTGTCGGCGCGATAGGCATCTTCGGCCGCCTGGCGCAGGCGCTCGGAATGCACCAGTTCGGTAGTTTCGACCACCATCGCCATGACGCCGCCGGGCACGCCTTCGTCGTTGGCTACCGGGCTGTAATACAAGTCCATCCAGACGTCTTCGGGCACGCCGTCGCGCAGCAATACCAGCTCTTTGTTGCGATAGGACAAGGTGCCGCCGGCCAGGCAGGTGTCAACGACGTGACGGTTGAACTCGGCGACTTCCGGCCAGCCCAGCTCAACCGGCACGCCAAGCAGATAGGGGTGGCGGCCGCCGGCGAACTCGGAATAAGCGTCGTTGTAGATCATGTAGCCGGCGTGGCCCCACAGCATCACCATGGGCAACGGCGAAGCCAGCATCAGTTGCACGGTGTTGCACAGGCTGGCCGGCCATTCGGCGAGCGCGCCAAGTTCCGTGTGGCTCCAGTCGAACGCACGGATGCGTTCGGCCATTTCGCCTTTCCAGCCTTCACAGCCGTGGCTTTCGGATAAAAACTGCATCGCCTGACTCAGTGTCCTTTTTTGCGGTTTTCCGATCTATCGCAACGCTACAACGACGCGACGCCCGTGTGTTTCGAGGCTGTGAAAACGCATTGGTTTCATCGCAGGTATAGCTGATATGCGACGCAGAGCCATTCAGACGCCGATCAAGTGCTTGAGTGGGTGATAGCCGGTTTTCATTTTCGCCGCGACGTCGAGGATCGCCTTCTCGATTCCGTTGAGGTGCGTACAGGTCAGTTCGATCGCGGCGCTCTGATCGCCGGCTTCGATGTACTCGAGCAAACGCAGGTGTTCATCGTCGCGGCAGGCTTGATGACTGTCATCATCGAGCGCGGCGGCATACAGCGAGGCCCGCGAGATCAGCTTCTGAAACCAGTCGAGCAGTACCGGATTGTTCAGGCTGCGCGCCAGTTTGAGGTGGAACTCGCCGAGTAAATGGATCAGTCGTTCATGGTCGCCGGCAGCATGCGCGGCATCTTCCAGTAACAAGTGCTCACGCAGGTCCTGCATGGCAACGCTGTCTCTACGCCGGCACAGTTCGGTGACGATGCCGATCTCGATCAGCCGCCGGGTTTCGAACAACGAACGCAGCTCTGCGTCACTGGGCAGCGACACCGAAGCGCCTTTGTTGGGCTCGGTGGTGACCAGACCATCGGCTTCCAACTGCTTGAGCGCAGCACGCACCGAGGTGCGACTGACATTGAACAGCTCGGCCAGCGAGGCCTCGCCCAGCTTCATGCCCGGGCGCAACGAACGCTTGCTGATCGCCGCGTAAACCCCTTGGTAGACGCGATCGACCGTGGTTTCCAGCTTTTTTTCGCTCATTCGAACACTCCTTTGGCGTCGGGCAATTCATCCTGGCAGTGGCTGGCCATGGAGTTGATCGGGTTCCCGTACCAGTGTGAAGCGCAGAATATCTGCCTTCGGCCCAAAGGTGCAGCCTTTTGATTTATCTCGATTTTGAATAAACAGCCAAAACCTGTGGGAGCGAGCTTGCTCGCGAAGGCGGCGGCACGTTCGACATCGTCATTGCCTGACAGTCCGCTTTCGCGAGCAGGCTCGCTCCCACACTGATACGGGGTAGATCGACCATCTCCAGAGCAACCAAAGTCCCTGTGGGAGCGAGCCTGCTCGCGAAGGCGTCGGCACGTTCGAAATCGTCATCGCCTGACACTGCGCTTTCGCGAGCAGGCTCGCTCCCACACTGATACGGGGCAGATCGACCATCTTCATCGCAACCAAAATCCCTGTGGGAGCAAGCTTGCTCGCGAAGGCGGCGGCACAGTCAACATCGTCATTGCCTGACAGTCCGCTTTCGCGAGCAAGCTCGCTCCCACACTGATCCGGGGCCGATCAACCATCTTCATCGCAACCAAAACCCCTGTGGGAGCGGGACTGCTCGCGAAGGCGGCGGCACATTCAACATCGTCATTGCCTGACACTGCGCTTTCGCGAGCAGGCTCGCTGCCACAAAGGTCAGTGGAAATCGCGGCTCTGCACGTGAATGCCATTGAGCAGCGGGCTCAGGTCGCTCATGCGCCCGGCGATCAGGTGGCGCACATCGCCTTCGCGTTCCCAGCGGCCGTCGACCTTGAGCAATTGCGACCCCACCAGCACTTGGCGCTGACGCTCGGCCAGGTCACGCCAGACCACCACGTTGACGTTGCCGAACTCGTCTTCCAGGGTCACGAACGTCACGCCGCTGGCCGTACCGGGGCGCTGTCGGCCGGTGACCAGACCGGCCACGCTGACCGGCCGGCCATGTTCGATATCCATCAACTCGCGCGAGCTGCGGCAGCGCCGGGCCTGCAACTCGCCACGCAGCAATGCCAACGGGTGCGGCCCCAGCGTCGTCCCCACCGTGGCGTAATCAGCATGCAAGTCTTCGCCAACGCTGGGTTTGGGCAGGACGATTTTGACTTCTTCTTCGTTGGGCAGGCCGGCGAACAGGCCGAGTTGTTTCTGCACACCGGCCACTTCCCAACGCGCACGATGGCGATGCCCGGCCAGACCGCGCAAGGCCCCGGAGTCTGCCAGCAAGGCCTGCGCACGACTGTCGAGGGCGGCGCGCTCGCCCAAATCGGCAACATCGGCAAACGCCCCGTGGCGGCGCGCGGCTTCGATGCGCCGGGCATCTTCTTCGCGAAACCCCTTGATCATGCGCAGGCCCATGCGAATCGCCGGTTGCCCGGCACTCAGCGGCTCGAGGCTGCAATCCCAGTCACTGGCGCGCACGTCCACCGGACGGATCTGCAATTGGTGCCGACGCGCATCCTGCAGAATCTGGTCCGGGCTGTAAAAGCCCATCGGCCAACTGTTGATCAATGCGCAGGCGAACGCCGCCGGTTCGTGACACTTGAGCCAGCAACTGGCGTAGGTCAGCAAGGCGAAACTGGCGGCGTGGGATTCGGGGAAGCCGTAACTGCCGAAGCCTTTGATCTGCTCGAAGATGTGCGCAGCGAATTCCGGTGTGTAGCCGTTCTTTTTCATGCCGGCGGCGAGGCGTTCCTTGTGCGGCTCCAGTCCGCCATGGCGTTTCCAAGCTGCCATCGAGCGGCGCAACTGATCGGCCTCGCCGGGGCTATAGTCGGCAGCGACGATGGCGATCTGCATGACCTGTTCCTGGAACAACGGCACGCCCAGGGTTCTTTTGAGTACGACTTCGAGCGCTGGCGATGGATAGGTTTCCGCCTCTTCGTTATTACGTCGGCGCAGATACGGATGAACCATGCCGCCCTGAATCGGCCCGGGCCGGACAATCGCCACTTCAATCACCAGATCGTAGAAGGTCTTTGGCTTCAGGCGCGGCAACATCGACATCTGCGCCCGCGACTCGATCTGGAACACGCCGACGGTATCGGCGCGGCTGATCATTTCGTAGGTCGGTTTGTCTTCGGCGGGGATCGTCGCGAGCGTCAGGTTCAGATCACGATGCCGGCGCAGCAGATCGAAGCAGCGGCGAATCGCACTGAGCATGCCCAAGGCGAGGATATCCACCTTGAGCAGGCCGACCGCATCGAGGTCGTCCTTGTCCCACTGAATGATGGTGCGGTCGGCCATCGCCGCGTTTTCGACCGGCACCAAGGTGTCCAGCGGCTGCTCGGAAATCACGAAACCACCGGGATGCTGCGACAGATGCCGGGGGAAGCCGATCAGTTGCCCGGTCAGGCTCAGTACCCGGCGCAGCACCGGACTATCCGGGTCGAAGCCGCCTTCACGCAAACGTTCCAGCGGCGGCGTCTCATCGCTCCAGCGCCCGCAGCAGTCGGCCAGCGCGTTGATCTGATCCGGCGGCAGGCCGAGGGCCTTGGCCACATCGCGCACGGCACCGGTGGCGTGATAGGTGCTGACCACCGCCGTCAGCGCCGCACGACGCCGGCCGTAACGGTTGAACACGTATTGCAGGACTTCTTCGCGGCGCTCGTGCTCGAAATCGACATCGATGTCCGGCGGCTCGTTGCGCTCTTTGGACATGAAACGTTCGAACAATAGCGTGGTGCGCTCCGGGTCGATCTCGGTGATTCCCAAGGCAAAACACACCGCCGAGTTGGCGGCCGAACCACGGCCCTGACAGAGGATGTTCTGCGTGCGGGCAAAGCGCACCACATCGTGCACGGTGAGGAAGTAGCTTTCGTAGCCGAGCTCGGCGATCAATTGCAGCTCGTCATCGATCTGCTTGAGCACCTTGGCCTGAGGCCCTTTCGGCCAGCGCCAGGCAATGCCCTCCTCGGTCAGATGGCGCAACCAGGAACTGGCACTGTGGCCCTCGGGCACCAGCTCTTTCGGGTACTGATAGCGCAGCTCGCTCAGATCGAAGGTGCAGCGTCTGGCCAGTTTTAGCGACGCTTCGAGCAAGTCCGGCGGATACAGGGCGCGCAGCTCATCGAGGCAACGCAAATGCCGCTCGCCATTGGGGTGCAGGCGCAGACCCGCTTCGGCCACGGGGACGTGATGACGGATCGCGGTCATGGTGTCCTGCAAGGCACGGCGCCCTCGGGCGTGCATGTGCGCATCGCCGCTGGCCACGGCTGGAATCTGCAACTCAGCCGCCAGAGCCAACAATGCCGATAGTCGCTGCTGATCGTTCTGCCCGCGATGCAGTTGCACCGTGAGCCACAGGCGGTCGCCGAAGGTTTGTTTCAGCCAGCGCCCTTCTTCCCGGTCATCCACTGAATCCGGCACCCACAACACCAGCAAACCCGGCAGCGCTTCGGCGAAGTCTTCCCGCTGCACCTGATACTGGCCTTTCTGCGTACGCCGCCGAGCCTGGGTGATCAAGCCGCACAAGGCCTGATAACCGGCAAGGTTTTCCACCAGCAGCACCAGTTTCGGGCCGTTGTCGATGCGTATCTCGCTGCCGATGATTAGCGGCAACTCAACGGACTTCGCCGCTTGCCACGCACGAACGATGCCGGCCAGGGTACATTCGTCGGTGATCGCCAGCGCCTGATAGCCGTGCTTTTTCGCCCGCTGAAACAGTTCCAGCGCGCTCGAGGCTCCGCGCTGGAAACTGAAGTTCGACAGGCAATGCAGTTCGGCGTAATCGGCACTCATGCGAACCAGCCTTGCAGCCACAGCGGACCGCCCTCACCCACCGCCCGCCAGGCCCAGCCCTGCTGACCGGCGCGGTTCTGGATCAGGTAGTAATCACGCCGCACGTCGCCACCGTCCCACCAACCGGATTCGATGCGCTCCGGCCCCATGAGAATCCGCGCCGAACCTTCCGGCACGCTTTGCGGTTCGTTGAGCAGCCAGCCCGGACGCTGCACGCTGGGCAACCCCGTGCAAGGCTGCTTGTCGACGGCGCTCTGCCACGCGGACTCAGGGCGATGATCGGCCTGAAAGCGCAGCCCCTGCACCGCGTCATCACCCAGCCGTGCGCGCAGACGTTCGCGCAATTGCTCCCAGGGCAAGGTCTGCTGCGGGCGGTCGTCAAACAGCTCCTGATACTGCGGAACGAAACTCGGCAGGTCTTCGGCGCGCAAGCGAAAACCACGCACCGGTGCTTCGACCTGAACTTGTTCCAGCCGGCCACGGGCCAGTTCGAAGAGCATCGCCGCGTCACGCTCGGCGCTGAGCAGGCCGACCTTGATCACTGTGTCCGGCAGCCCGGCGTGTTCCAGAAGCAAATCGAAGCGCTGCACACCGCTGTCGCGCCCGCAGAGGAACGCCGACAAATCGCCGGTCAAGCGCCGTAACGGGAACAGCAAGGCTTGATGGGATTGCACGTCGAAATTCAGTTCGATGCGGATATCGAAACGGTCGGGCGGCAGATAGAACGCCAGCGCCAGAGGGCGTGCGCCGAACAGCGTGTCGAGGTGCTTGAGCATCTGCGCTTCGAAACGCCGGGCCAGTGCCTGGCGTGGCAGGCTTTGCACCTGACTGAGATTGCGCAGGCCCATGCGCGACAACGCCGTGGCGACATTCGGCTCCAGCCCCACACGATCAACAGGCAACTGCCCGAGATGATGCTGCAAAGCCTCACCGTCCGGCACCACCAAGCCATCGTAGGCATTGGCCAGCACTCGCGCCGCCACCGGGTTCGGCGCGGCGACGATGCGATGGCGAAAGCCCAGATCTTTCAATTCCTGGCGCAGGCGAGCTTCAAATTGCGGCCAGGTACCGAACAGTCCCAGGCTGGATTCGATCTCGAACACCACGGTACGCGGGTAATGCACGCTGACTTGCGCGCTGAAACGGTAAGCCCATGCGGCGAGAAACTGCTGCCAGTGCTCGACCTCGGCCACCTCGTAATCGGCGGTGGCAAAGCCTTTGCTCATGGCTTGCGCGGCGGTCATCGACATGCCGGGGCGCAGGCCGAGTTTGCGTGCCGCCGGATTTACCGCTTGCAGCACCCGCCGCTGGGCCGGGCCGCTGAGCAGGACCAGCGGCTCTTCAGGGTCGGGCCGCTGACGCAGTACGGCGTCAAGGGCCAATTGCGGAAACAGGATACATACCCAGCGCATGACAATCAGTGCCCCACGGCAAAGGCAATCGGCGTCGCACGCGCCAGGCCGCCACGGCATTTGAGTACGCGTAGCTGCGCCGGTTTGGCATCGATGGCAATCCGTAACGCTGCCGGTGACGGGTTGACCGCTTCGCTCAACGGGCGCCAGGCAAAGGCCAGGGTCTGGCCGGTTTCCGCCGCTACCTGCAAACGCCGCAAGGCTCGGTCATCGGCCTTGTTCGGCCAGCACAGCACCGCGCCGCAACTGCCCGAGCGCAGGCATTGCTCCGCCGCCCACAAGGCATCGCGCTCGCTGGCCTGAATCACCGACAACTGGCGCAGATCGACTCCGGCATTGGCCCAGGCCTGCGGGTATGGCACGAACGGCGGCGCCACCAGCACGATGCGCTCACCGGCCGCGGACAATCGCGCCAGGGTTGGCCAGACCAGTTGCAGCTCGCCGACACCGGGGCCGGCGAGAAGGATTTCGCTCAGCGCCGCTTCCGGCCAGCCGCCGCTGGGCAGAGCTGCGTCCAGTCCCGCATGCCCGGTCGGCTGCGGACTCGCCGCCGGTGGCGCAGGCCTGCCGCGCCAGACCTGGCCGCCATTGAACAGCGTATCCAACGCAACGACGGCGCCCATCAGCCTTGCCTCACCAGACCACAGAACACGCCTTCGATGGCCAGATCCTGATCGTTACGCACGACAATCGGCTTGTACGCCGGGTTGCGCGGCAGCAGGCGCACTTCATCCCCGACCCGTTCGAAGCGTTTGATGGTGACTTCACCGTCCAGACGCGCAACGACGATCTGGCCGTTCAGCGCCTCGGGATTGCGCCGCACACCGACCAGATCGCCATCGAGAATGCCGTCTTCGATCATCGAGTCGCCCTGCACCCGCAGCATGTAATCCGGGGTGCGGGAGAACAGCGCCGGGTCGAGCAGCAAACGGTTATGGATATCGGCATCGGCGCCAATCGGCGCACCGGCAGCCACGCGACCGAGTACGGGAATCTCCAGCAGCTCCGGACGCGGTGGCTGACCGAGCAGGCGAATGCCCCGGGCCTGATGCGGATTGACCTCAATGAAACCGGCTTCGGTGAGCGCCAGCACATGCTTGCGCGCTACGCTGCGCGAGGCAAAACCAAAAGCCTCGCTGATTTCAGCGAGGCTTGGGGGCTGACCGTGCTCGGCGATGCGATCGCGGATAAAGGTCAGAATGGCGGTACGGCGGGGAGTGAGGTTCGTCATGGAGTACATTTGTACTCCTGTGGGAAATGCCTGACAAGAACCGCCAGTCGGCGCGAGCCGACGCAGGGAGCTGCCGAAGGCTGCGATCTGATCGTTCCCACGCTCTGCGTGGGAATGCCTCAAGGGACGCTCCGCGTCCAGTGACGCGGAGCGTCACGGGCTGCATTCCCACGCGGAGCGTGGGAACGATCATCGGGTAAGGTCAGGAATCCAATTGCGCCAGGTACTCCCACGGGTAAATCCCGCGTTGATGGCCATCGCTGAACACCAGTTGCACGCCATACCCCTGCGGATTGACCTCGATCAGGCGCACGCGATCATCAACCAGCGGCGTGACGCCGCGCAGGCGGAATGCGCGGCATTGCGAGCATGGGCATTGCCGGCGCAGATCGGCATGCCTGAGCAACGATTCGCGCCCGTCCGGCCAGCTCAGGCGCAGCGTGCGTGCACTCTGCGAGTTGCCCACCGACAGTGGGTTCATTGCAACTGACTCAACGCGATGCGCACGGCTTTGCGCACTTCCGGGTCGCCGTCGTCCTGCGCCGCCTGCAACGCGGCCACGGCGCCGCGATCGTTCAATTCACCGAGGGCCAGCGCAGCTTCCTTGCGCAGATTGCTGATGCGGTGGCCGAGGCTGTCGATCAGCGCGTCCAGCGCCGGGACGAAACGCAGACGACCGAGGCTGCGAGTGGCGCGCAGGCGCACTTGCCAGTAATCATCGCTCAGCGCTTCGACCAAGGTCGGGCCGGCGTCGCTGTGGCCAACCTTGCCCAGTGTCGTCGCGGCTTCTTCGCGCACTTGCCAGGCAGGGTCGTGTAAGGCCTGGCGCAGCGCCGGCAACACTTCGGCGCCACTGGCCAGACCCAGCGCACCCGTCGCGGCGCGACGCACTTCGGTGTCCGGGTCGTCGCTGGCCAGTTGCGCCAGGGCTGGCAGCGCCTCGAGCTGTTTGAGCCAGCCGAGCACACCGACCGCTTCGCGACGGACATTGGCATCGGTGTCCTCCAACGCGGCGACGGCAGCCGGCGCGGCCTCGGCGAAGCGCAATTCGCGTAACGCCCGAAAGGCGGCGATGCGCACACTGACATCGGCATGTGCGGTCCACGGCAGAATGACCCGCCCCGCCGCTGCAGTCTTGAGCAGGCTCAGGCTTTGCGCCGCCGCCGATTGCACGGCGGGCGCCGGATCCGTCAGCGCTTCGCACAAGGCTTGCACGACCGCTTCATCCTCCCACGCTTCAAGCAATCGCGCAGCTTCAGCGCGAACATCCTCGGCAGGATCCTGACGAAGTCGATCAACCAGCCAGAGCAAACCATCCGGTTCCTCCAGATCAGCCAGATCAATCAGGGCAATGCGCCGCACGCCAGCGTCTTCAGCCGTCAGGCGCGGTTGCAGGGCGAGGATGTCTTCGTTGTCGGTCACAGCAAAAATAGAGGTCATAAGGCAAATCGCGGCAAAGGGTTTTCAGGAGGCAGGCCGAGCGGATTGAGGCGCGGCAGCGGTCGGTCGTTGTCGTGGCGCAGCAGGTCGAGGCAATGGCGTTTCAGGCGAGCGAACTCGGGGCTGGTCACCAGTTCGCTGGTGCGCGGGCGTGGAAAGTCCAGACGCAGGTCTTCGATGATTCGCCCTGGTCGCGCGCTCATTACCAGCAAGCGATCGGCTAGAAACAGCGCCTCGTCGATGTCATGGGTGACGAAAACCACGGTGGTACGGATGCGCGTCCAGATGTCCAGCAACAGTTCCTGCATGTTCAAGCGGGTCAGCGCATCGAGCGCGCCGAACGGCTCGTCCATCAGCAACAGGCGCGGGCGATTGACCAGCACCCGGGCAATCTCCACCCGCTGCTGCATGCCACCGGAAAGCTGATCCGGCCAGCGTTCGGCAAAGCCTTCGAGGCCGACCAGTTTGAGGATTTCATCAGCCGCGCGACGTCGCTCAGCCTTGCCGACGCCGCGCATCTTCAGGCCGAAGGCGACGTTGTCGCGCACCGTGCGCCACGGGAACAGCGTGTGGTGCTGAAACACCATGCCGCGCTGCGGCGACGGGCCGGCCACCGCGCTGCCGTCGACTTTCAAGCTGCCGGTACTGGCATTCAAGTGCCCGGCCAGGGCGCCGAGCAAGGTCGACTTGCCGCAACCGGACGGGCCGAGAATGCACACGAACTGGCCGGGTTCGATCTGGCAATCGAGACCCTGCACCGCTTCGAACGCTTCGCGGCCTTGGCCGAGGACGATGGACAACTGGCGAATGTCGATCCGCCCTTCCGGGGTTTGCATCACGCTCATCAGGCTTTGCCTCGCGGTCGATGCCAAGGCGTGAACAAGCCGCCCAAGCGTTTGATCAGCCAACTGCTGCCCATGCCCAACACCCCGATCAGGAGCATGCCGACGACAATGTCGGCGTAGTTCTGAATGGTGTAGGACTCCCAGGTGTAGTAACCGATGCCGAACTGCCCGGAGATCATTTCCGCCGTCACCAGGCAGAACCACGAAGTGCCCATGCCGATCGCCAGGCCGGTAATGATGCTCGGCGCAGCGCCCTGCAGGATTACTTCCAGCAGAATCGCCCGACGCCCTGCTCCGAGGCTTTTTGCCGAGGCGATCAGGCGTGGATCGACGCCTTCGACGCCGTGCACGGTGTTGAGCAGGATCGGGAACAGCGCGCCGGTGAAGGTGATAAAGACCATCGACAATTCCGAGGATGGAAACATCAGGATCGCCAGCGGAATCCACGCCACGGCGGGGATCGGGCGCAGGACTTCCAGTGGTGGCAGCAGAATGTCTTCGGCCCATTTCGACCGGCCGATGGCCAGGCCCAGGGCGATGCCGATAATCAACGCCGCCACGTAACCGGCGAAGACTCGGCCGAGGCTGCTGCTCAGGTGCTGCCAGAGTTTGCCCGAGTCGCCCAGGCCCAGCGCGGCTTCGATCACCGCCAGTGGCGTCGGCACGTTGGCAAAGGTGACCAGGCCGAGGTTCCAGTGGTGGCTGGCGGCGAGTTGCCAGAAGAGCAGGCAGAGCAGCAGTGAGGCGGCTCTTGATGTCCAGCGCAACGGTGTTTTCATAGTCCGGTTTCCAGTTCGGGTTCTGTGTGATGGCCGAGATTTACCCCCTCACCCCAGCCCTCTCCCCCAGGGGGGCGAGGGGGAAAGGGAGCCGATTTGCGTGCTTTTCACGACCTGAGTTCGACTCGGTACTTCACGTCGGCGTATCTCTCAACAACAACTCGGTCAGTCCCCTCTCCCTCCGGGAGAGGGTTAGGGTGAGGGGCTTTTGATCTTCAGCGCGCAGCAACAACCTGCGCAGTGGCATCGCTGAAGTCGAACACCTTGCCACCCTGCGCCGCAGCGTATTGCTGGGCCTGGCCCTTGAGCAGAAATGCGCTGAGGCGGCCCTTGGCGTCGCTGGCAAACCACGCCTGTTCAGCGAGCAACTTGATCCCGCTGTCGCTGGCCTGCGCATACACCGCACGAATGTTCTTGCCCTCCTGCTTCAACGCCGCCAGCGCGGTGAACGCCGCTTCAGCCGAGCCATAACGGCGGACTTTTTCCTCGCCACGCACCCAGATCTCCGCGACTTGGCTGACATCGGTGATGGCTTTGCCCGTCGCCGCATCCACACCCGGCAACGGCGTCTGCGCGTAGTTGGCCAGTTGCGCGGTGTAATCGAGGTTCGAAGCCTTGAACGCGGCGCGGATGTACTGGTCGTCGATGAAGCTGTTCAGGTCGAGCCCGCGATCGGCTTTCTTCAGCAGCTTCAGGGTATCGATGGCGGTACCGACGGCCTGGCGATATTCAGGTTTCCAGCTCAGGTCACGGGTCTGTACGCCGAGCGGGCCATGGAACAGGTAGTTGACCTCGGCATCGACGCCGGTGACCTTGGCGATCAGTTCGCTGTACTTCTCCGGTTCGGCGGCGAGCAGTTGGTTGGCTTCGATGCTCGCACGCAGATAGGCGACGACGATTTCCGGGTACTTTTTGGCGTAGGCCTGATCCACCAGTGCGCCATGGAAAGTCGGCGCGTTGGCCTGAGCGCCGTCGTAGATCTTGCGGGCGAAACCACGGCTCGGGAACAGCTCGGCGAAGGGCACGAAATCGGCGTGGGCGTCGATCTTGCCGGCCTGCAATGCCGAGCCAGCGACTTCCGGTGGCTGGGCGATGATGTTGACATCCTTGAGCGGGTCCCAGCCCTGCTCTGCCACGGCGCGCAGCAACATGCCGTGAGCCGTCGAGGCGAACGGCACCGAAATGGTCTTGCCCTTGAGTTCGCTCAGGCTTTGCACCGACGAAGCGCTCGGCACGACGATGCCGTTGCCGCTGCCCTTGATGCTGCCCGACAGCACGCTGATGAACAGGCTGTGCTTGCCCGCCGTTTCGAACGCCACACCATTGAACGCACCGGGGAAATCGGCCATGGCGCCAAAGTCGAGTTTGCCGGCGACCATCTCGTTGGTCAGCGGCGCGCCACTGGTGAAGTTTTTCCACTGCACGTCGTACTTCGCGTCTTTGTAGGCGCCATCGTGGGGCAGGTATTTTTCCAGCAGACCGAGTTCACGGATCAACAGGCCACCGGCGGCGCAATTGATAGTGGTGTCCTGGGTGCCGATGGCGATGCGGATGGTTTCGGCCGAGGCCGACAAGGTGAATGAAGCCAGTACCAGACCGGCGAGTGCTGCACGCAACATGAGTGTTTCCCCTCGAATCATTTGTTTGAAGTTCGTCTCCGCCGCGATCAGGGCGCGGTGGGAAACGAGGGGTTTTCGGTGAATAGAGCGTCCGGGGTTTCCGGGTAGCTTTTAGGTTGTCCCGGCGGGCCTCATCGCTGGCAAGCCAGCTCCCACAGGGATCTGTAGTGGAACAGAATTTCGCACACGCTAGAGAAGCCTGTGGGAGCTGGCTTGCCAGCGATGGCGTCCGACCTGTCAACGCAGGAGATAAGGAATTTCGACTTTCACCGCCCCCGTCGGGCAATCCTTCTCGCACGGCATGCAGTACCAGCATTCATCGAACGCCATGTAGGCCTTTTGCGTGGCCGGGTTGATCGCCAGCAGGTCCATCGGGCAGACGTCGACGCACACCGTGCAGCCCTTTTCGGCGATGCATTTGTCCTCGTCGACGGTGACCGGCGCGTTGGAGCGGAAGAAGATTTCCTGAGCTTGATAAGCCATGGTTCGGACTCTCTGAAAAATGATGTCTCAAGCGGCGAAGGCGCCGACCCGCAGGCGGTCGTAAGCCTGCATTTCCTCGGCGTCGAGCGGGATGATGTAAGGCTCGACGGCCTTCTTGAAACTGGTCATCTGGCCGTCCTCGCCCTTCTTCAGATGGCAATGGCAGAACCATTCGGCGTCGTTGCGTTGCGGGTGATCGACCCGATAGTGGTACAAGCCCCAGCGGCTTTCGGCGCGGAACAACGAAGCGCGGGCGGCCATTTCGGCGCAATCGCGGATCACGCTGGTTTCCATCGCTCGCATCAGTTCGTGAGCGTTGTTGGCTTTCATTTGCTCAAGATCGCGCTCGATGTCGCTGAAGCGTTGCAGTCCGATCTGCATCTTCTTGGTCACTTTCGGCGGTTGCAGGTAGTCGTTGACGAAGCGCCGCAGTTTGTACTCGACCTGCGCCGGCGGCAGACCGTGTTCGCGATCGAGCGGCGCGTAGACCCGGGCTTTCTCCTTGGCGATCTGCTCGCTGTCCAGTGCGGAAAACTCGCGGCCGGCAACAAAGTCCGCCGCGTTGTGCCCGGCGAACCAGCCGTAAGTGAACGCGCCGAGCATGTAATTGTGCGGCACCGCAGCCATGTCGCCGGCCGAATACAAGCCTTTCACTGAAGTCTCGGCACGCTCATTGACCCACACACCGGACGCCGAGTGGCCGCTGCAAAAGCCGATTTCCGAAATGTGCATTTCAACCATCTGCGTACGGTAGTCAGTGCCGCGATTGGCGTGGAACTGGCCACGGCTCGGGCGCTCGTTGCTGTGCAGGATTTCCTCGATGTTCTGGATGGTTTCCTCGGCCAGGTGATCGAGTTTAAGGAACACCGGGCCGTTGCCGCTTTCCAGTTCCTGGTGAAATTCCCACATCATCTGCCCGCTCCAGTAGTCGCACTCGATGAAGCGTTCGCCCTTGTTGTTGGCGGTGTAGCCACCCAGCGGGCCGGTGACGTAGGCGCAGGCCGGGCCGTTGTAATCCTTGATCAACGGGTTGATCTGAAAGCACTCGAGATTGGCCAGTTCAGCGCCAGCATGGTAGGCCATCGCGTAGCCGTCGCCCGCATTGGTCGGGTTCTCGTAGGTGCCCATCAGGTAGCCCGACGACGGCAGACCGAGGCGTCCGGCCGCGCCGCAGGCGAGAATCACCGCTTTGGCCTTGATCACATGGAAGTCGGCGGTGCGGCAATCGAAGCCCATCACACCGTTGACCGCGCCCTCCTCGTCGGTCAACAAACGCGTGCAGACCAGGCGATTGGTGATGCTTACCCGCGCACGTTTCAACTGCCGATACAGAACTTTCTTGATGTCGTGCCCTTCCGGCATCGGCAGCACATAGGCGCCCATGTGGTGGACCTTTTTCACCGCGTAGTCACCGGTTTCGTCCTTCTCGAACTTCACGCCCCAGCGGTCGAGTTGTTCGATGGTTTCAAAACTGTGCGTCGCATAGGCGTAGACCGCCGCCTGATTGACGATGCCGTCATTGGCGATGGTGATTTCCTTGGTGTACTGCTCCGGTGTCGAGTGGCCGGGAATTATCGCGTTGTTCAGGCCATCCATGCCCATGCTGATCGCGCCGCTGCGCTTGACGTTGGCCTTGTCGACCAGCAACACGCGCAAATCGCGGTTCTTCTCCTTGGCCTTGATCGCCGCCATCGGCCCGGCCGTACCGCCGCCAATCACGACGATGTCGTATTCCTGTTCTAGAACGTTGCGGGTCATGCCTGCTCCCCTTTTTGCCGGTCGATCCGCAGGCGGTACTGGAACGCATCGCCACGGTAATAAAGGTGTTCAAAGTCCAGCGGCTGGCCTTGGGCATCGTGGGTCAAGCGCTCGATGCGCATGATCGGCGAGCCCGCTTCGACGTTGAGCGCCTGGGTCAGGTCGCTGTCAGCCAGCACTGCGTCGATGGCCAGATCGGCGTGGCCGAGGGCGATGCCGCAGTCGTTTTCCAGAATCAGAAAGATGTCGCGAGTGACCAGGTCGGCCTTCTCCAGCCGTTCGCCGACCGCTTTGGGCAGGTAGGTAATTTCCAGCGAAATCGGCTCGCGGTTGATCAGGCGCACGCGTTTGATCTGCGCGACGATCTCACCTTCGGCCACCTGCAGACGCTCGGCGACACGCTTGTCGGCCGGAATGAATTTGAAACTGCGCAGGCGGTTGATCACCTCGTAGCCGCGCCCGGTCATCGACTCGGCGAGGCCTTGCAGGCTGCTGACGTTCTGAAAGGTTTTCGGCTTGGCGACGAAGGTGCCCTTGCCATGGATCTTGAAGATCAGGCCTTCCTTTTGCAGATCACCGAGCGCCTGGCGAACGGTGATGCGACTGACTTTGAACAGCGCACCGAGTTCGCTTTCGGAAGGCATCTGGCTGTCTTGCGGGTATTCACCGTCGAGAATCCGCGCACGCAGGACATCGCGCAGTTGGGTGTGCAGGGGAACGCTACTGAGGGAGAGAACGTTATCGGTCATCGTCGGATCACTTGTTATAACGAGTTATGACGTGATCTTAGAGAGGTTATGACGAGGTTGAGAAATATTGTTTGGGCATAACCTTAGATGCGCCTTTAAAAGCAAAAGATCGCAGCCTTCGGCAGCTCCTACAGTTTGAAATGCGATTTCCCTGTAGGAGCTGCCGAAGGCTGCGATCTTTTGATCTTAACGTTTGAGAATCCGGTCCATGACCCAATCGGTCTTGACGGCTTGCTCGGCCACGGCGGGATGCTGTGAATCACCCCGAATATGCGCATTCATCCCCAGCACGTGATGCCACTGAATATGCTCGTGATGAGCGATCTCCAGGCTGATCTGCTCATCGGCATCCAGCTGCACCGGATGCTCGTCAAACACGGAAAACCCGATGCGCCCTTTGCTGCCGATGATCTCGACCCGATCCTCACGCCGGTCCGCAACAAAGTTCCAGCAGCCCATGCCCAGCGCTCCGGAGGCGAACCGCCAGGTGGCGCTGACCGCATCTTCCGCCGTGTACAGACCCGCCTGACGCGCGGTGAAACCGGCGACTTCAACGATGTCGCCAAGCAGATACTGGAACAGGTTCAGGCCATGGCTGGCCAGGTCGGCAAAGTAGCCGCCGCCAGCCACCGCCGGGTCGGTGCGCCAATTATCGCGACCCTCAAGATCAGCCGGCGACGGCGCTTTGGTCAGCGTCCAGCTCAGATGGCGGACATCGCCGATGCGCCCCTCCTCCAGCCATTGCCGCACCTGAGCGAAGCGCGGCAGCGAGCGGCGGTAATAGGAGACGAACAAGTGCAGACCGGCAGCGGCAAACGCTTGCTGCATCTCGCGGCTTTGCCCGGCGTTGAGCGCCATGGGCTTTTCCACGCAGCAATGCTTGCCGGCGGCGGCGACTTTCAGGCTGTAGGCGTGGTGGCTGTCGGGCGGTGTGGCGATGTACACCGCGTCCACTTCGGGATCGTTGATCAGCGCATCGACATCGGTGTAGACGCGGCTGATGCCGTGGCGCGCGGCGTAGTCGGTCACCGCTTCGAGACGACGGCCCATCACCGCAATCAGCGCCGAACCGGGCGCCTTGTAGAAGGCCGGTCCGCTCTTGCGTTCAGCGACACTGCCGCAACCGATCATGCCCCAGCGCACCACGTTCATAGGCAGTCCTCAGCCGATGCGCAACGCGCGCAGATCAAGGCGTCCATCCTTGAGCGGCGGGCACCAGTAGTAGCCGCCGGTGATTGGCCGGCTGATCTGGTACAAGCCATCGGCAATACCGTCTTCCAGACCGCTCATACGGCGCAGCTGCGCTTCGAAGGCATCGAGGGAGAAACCGAAAGCGAGGAACATCAAACCGGCACGATCGCCTTCGATCCACGGCATCGAACGGCGCACGACGAAGGCTTCCGGCGCGAAGCTCTCTTGCGCGGTGCGTTTGACGTGGGCGGAGATCGGCGCGTCGTCGATTTCTTCGTTATCGCTCAAGCGCCGTCCCATGATGTCGTCCTTGGCGCCGGCAGACAGGCGATGAAAACCCTTGAGGTCGTGCTGCCACTGCTGGATCGCGGCGAAGCTGCCACCGACCAGCCCGTCCGCGCCACTGCTAAGCAGCGCGGCGGCGACAGCGGCATCATCGTGCGGGTTTTCCGTGCCGTCCTCATAACCGGTGAGGTCGTGGCCGGCCATGTGGCGGAAGGCTTCCTGCATCTCGACCAGACGCAAGGCCGGGGCCAGCGCGGCTTCGATAGCGTTGCAGCGGTTGAGCAGTTCACCACGGTCGATACCGTGCAACCAGATCCACAGGGCATGCTGGGTCGACGGGTTGTTCACGCCAACGCCGGTCAGCGCCGGGAAGCTGCGCAGGCCAGCGATTTCGACATTCAGCGCCTTGGTCAACGACTCACCAAAGCCAACCACCGCCGACTTGCCATCCACCAGCATCAGCAGGCTGTCGATCGCTTGCGGCAAGGCTTCAACCGACGCCAGGGCGAAAAACAGGTGACGTGCTTGCGCAGGAACAGGGGTAGCGAGAATGCCCGGCTGGTAGTAACTCATGTGAACTCCTTGAAAAAGTGCGCGGAGTTTACCTGTAGCCGGATCGTTTGTGTGGGTGGCGAGAGCGTCGTCGTTCAGCGTTCAACGCCTTCGATCAACGCCTTCAAAGCCAGTGCATCGGCGGTGGCGGCACCGCTGGCGGTGTTGTCGAAGATGCACCAGATGTCTTTGCCGTCGGCCTTCGCGCGCCGCAGGTTCTGAGCAAGCTGTTGCAGATAGGCCGCTTCATAAGCGCTGTGATAAATCCGTGGCGAGCCGTGCAGGCGCCAATACTGCAGGCCTTGCCAGCCACCCGGTGCGGTGTCGCTGCTGATCCGCGAGGGATCGACCACCGCCTGGGCAATCTGCAGCTCCATCAGCATTGCCTCAGCCTCAGTCCACGATTCGTGTCGCGGCTCCAGCACTACACTGCCCGTGAACCGCTCGCGCAGGGCATGAAAAAACGCCTCGGCCACCGGCGCATCGAAGGCAAGTTTTGGTGGCAGTTGCACCAGCAGGCAGCCGAATCGATCTCCCAAGCCGTGGCACTGTCCGAGAAACTCATCGAGCGCGGCCGCGCTGTCCGCCAGCCGCTGTTCATGGGTGATGAGCTTCGGCACTTTCACGGCGAAGCGAAAGTCCGGCGCTACCGAGTCGGCCCAGCGCTCGTAGGTCTGACGCCGATGCGGGCGATAGAACGAGCTGTTGATTTCGACACAGTTGAAGCGCGCGGCGTAGCGTTGCAGGTGCGTGCCTTCGGCGGGGAATGCCGGCCAGTGCTCGCGCCCGAGACTCCAGCCGGCGCAACCGATGTAGATGGTTGACTCGTTCAAGCGCACACCGTCATTTCTTCCCGGGCAACACGGCGCCCAACACCTGCTTGGCGGTCTGCACGATCACCCCGGCTTCGTCCGGATCGCCCTTGAGCAGGGTCGTGGCGAATTTCTTCGCTTGCTCAAGCTTGATGTGCGGCGGCAGCGGCGGCACGTTCGGGTCGGTCTTGAACTCGATCAGCACCGGCACTTCCGAGGCGAGTGCCTGTTCCCACGCAGCGGCGACCTCTTCTTCACGATCAACGAAAATGCCCTTCAGACCGATGGAAATCGCGAACAGGTGATACGGCACATCGGGAATGCTTTGCGACGCTTCGAACTTCGGATCGCCCTCCATCACCCGCTGCTCCCAGGTGACCTGATTGAGGTCTTCGTTGTTGAACACCGCGCAGATCCATTTCGGGCTCTGCCATTGCCGCCAGTATTTGGCGACAGTGATCAGCTCGGCCATGTTGTTCATCTGCATCGCGCCGTCGCCGACCAGGGCAATGACCGGGCGTTCCGGGTAAGCAAATTTCGCCGCGATCGCATAGGGCACCGCCGCGCCCATCGAGGCCAGGCCACCGGACAGTGAGCATTTCATGCCGCGACGGATTTTCAGGTCACGGGCGAACCAGTTGGCGCAGGAGCCGGAATCGCTAGTGATGATTGCCTGCTCAGGCAAGCGCGGTGACAACTCGTAGACCACTCGTTGCGGGTTGACCGGATCGGCTTTGGCCATGGCGCGTTTTTCCAGGGTCTTCTCCCAACTGCTGCGCCAGCCTTCGATCTTCTTGCGCCATTTGTTCGAGGTTTTCTGTTCCAGCAAGGGCAGCAACGCGGCGAGGGTTTCCGCTGAATCGCCGACCAGATTGACCTCCATCGGATAACGCAGGCTGAGCATGTCCGGCTGCAAGTCGATCTGCACGCCGCGCGCCTGGCCTTCCTTGGGCAGAAACTCGGAATACGGGAAGCCTGAACCGATCATCAGCAAGGTGTCGCACTCGCTCATCAGCTTGTAGCTGGGCTCGGTGCCGAGCAGGCCGATGCTGCCGGTGACCCACTGCAAATCGTCAGGCAATGCGGCTTTGCCCAACAACGCCTTGGCGACGCCCGCGCCGAGCTTTTCCGCCACGGCGATGACCAGATCGGTCGCCTCCAACGCGCCGGCACCGACCAGAATCGCGACTTTCTCGCCGCTGTTCAGCACCTCGGCCGCGCGTTGCAGATCGGCGGCATAAGGAACGACTTTCGGCTTGCTGTAGCCGACGCCGGAATGCGCGGTGCCATGGGTGCGCGCCGGTTGTTCGTAAGGCAGATCCTGCAAGTCATTGGGCAGAATCAGCGCGGTGACGCGGCGCTCGCCGACCGCAGTGCGCACCGCGCGATCAAGCAGATGGCGCACTTGCGACGGCGCCGAAGCCTGCTGCACAAACGCACCGGCGACATCCTTGAACATCGACACCAGATCCAGTTCCTGCTGGTAGTGACTGCCCAGCGCCGTGCGCGCCTGCTGACCGACAATGGCCAGCACCGGCATGTGATCCATGCGCGCGTCGTAGAGGCCGGTGATCAGGTGCGAAGCGCCGGGGCCGGAAGTAGCGATGCACACGCCCAGCTCGCCGGTGAACTTGGCGTGGGCCGAGGCCATGAACGCGGCCATTTCTTCATGCCGCGCCTGGACAAATTCGATTTTGCCTTTGGCCCGGCTCATGGCGCCGAACACGCCGTTGATGCCATCCCCCGGATAACCAAAAATTCGCGTGACGCCCCATTCGCTGAGCCGCTCAACCAGAAAATCACCTACTGTCATCGTCATCTTGACCCTCGCCATTTACCGCTGCATGGACATGTAAGGGTCTGGACAGTGCTCTGCGCGATGAAGTTTCGATGGATTTTCTTGGCATCAACTTCGGCACCGTGTTTGCGCGGCAATGATTTTTTGAGGCGATTGCCCTGCGCTGCGGTCGACTGATAAATCGAGCGAAGGAGGATTGGCCATGACTGAAGTGCAAACCCTGCTTCTGGAACGCAATGGCTGGGTGCCGAACAATCCGCGTCTGCCAGTGCTGATCTACCGCAGCGCGATTGCCGTTGAAGGCGACGATCCGGCGGCACGCTTCGAGCAGACGTTCGGTGCCAATGGCTGGCCGGCGCAGTGGCGCTACGGCATTTATGACTATCACCACTATCACACTGAAGGCCACGAAGTGCTTGGCGTGGCGGCCGGTCAGGCACGGTTGATGTTGGGCGGGCCTGATGGGCAAGTCGTCGACGTCTGCGCTGGGGATGTGTTGTTGCTGCCGGCCGGGACCGGGCACTGCAATCTGGGATCAAGTGAGGATTTTCTGGTGGTGGGTGCTTATCCGCCGGGGCAGCAGGCGGACATTTGCCGGGCCGCGCCGAGTGATGCGCAGTTGGCGCGGATTGCGGGGCTGGCGTTTCCTGAGACAGATCCGGTGCAGGGAGTCGGGGGTGCGGTTGGGCGGTATTGGAGCCATTAGGCGCGGCGGCCCTGCCGGCGCTTTCGCGAGCAGGCTCGCTCCCACGGGAGATTTGTGCCTGACTCCGAACCTGTGGGAGCTGGCTTGCCAGCGATTGCGGTGGGTCAGCCAATATTGATGCTGGATGTGCCGTCGTCATCGCTGGCAAGCCAGCTCCCACAAGGTAGTGTTCTCAATCCTTTCGAGATACGGTATCTACCTGTTCTCTCCCAGCATCGACGAGGTCCGTTTCATGAGCAATGCGTCTTACGTTCCGCCCAAGGTCTGGAAACACGAAGCCCCATCCGGCGGCCACTTCGCCAGCATCAACCGGCCGGTCGCCGGGCCGACCCACGACAAGGAACTGCCGGTCGGCAAGCATCCGTTGCAGCTGTATTCGCTGGCCACGCCCAACGGTGTCAAAGTCACCATCATGCTCGAAGAGTTGCTCGCACTTGGTCACAGCGAGGCCGTATACGACGCGTGGCTGATCCGCATTGGCGAGGGCGATCAGTTCTCCAGCGGCTTTGTAGAGGTCAACCCCAATTCGAAAATCCCGGCGCTGCTGGATCGCAGCGTCGAGCCGCCGATCCGGGTG
Organism: Pseudomonas sp. Sample_11; assembly: GCF_004307505.1. Lineage (NCBI taxonomy): Bacteria > Pseudomonadati > Pseudomonadota > Gammaproteobacteria > Pseudomonadales > Pseudomonadaceae > Pseudomonas > Pseudomonas sp. Sample_11. Next base: position 10,223 of record NZ_RCOD01000037.1, on the reverse strand, counting down.
TTCGAGTCCGGTTCGATCCTGCTGTATCTGGCGGAAAAGTTCGGCGCCTTGCTGCCCAAGGATCCGGCCGGTCGCACCGAAACCCTCAACTGGCTGTTCTGGCAAATGGGCTCGGCGCCTTACCTGGGCGGCGGTTTCGGGCACTTCTACGCGTATGCGCCGGAGAAGCTCGAATACCCGATCAACCGCTTCACCATGGAAGCCAAACGGCAGCTGGATGTGCTCAACCGTCGTCTCGCTGATAACGCCTATCTGGCCGGCGACGATTACACCATCGCCGACATCGCCGTGTGGCCCTGGTACGGGCAACTGGTGCGCAACAACGTTTACTCGGCGGCGGAGTTTCTCGCCGCGCACGAGTACACCCATGTGCAGCGCTGGGCCGAAGAAATCGCCAAGCGGCCGGCGGTTGTACGCGGGCAACGGGTGAACCGTACCTGGGGTGATGAAGAGACTCAGGTGCCGGAACGGCACGGTGCGCAGGATCTGGACTGATTTCAGAAAAAACGCATCACCCTGTGGGAGCGAGCCTGCTCGCGAAAGCGGAGTATCAGACAACGCATCTGTTGAATGACCCACCGCCTTCGCGAGCAGGCTCGCTCCCACATTTGCGTCCGAAGGCCATCGAATCCAATTGTGAAAAAATCATTAACTAACTGACTCGTACGGGTTTATTCCCCCGGAAACTTCCGACATACTAATGCGAATAATTCTTACATGCACTCGCATTAGTTTCGTTTGGGTAAATCTTGGGGAAGCAGATAGATGTCGTTTCACACCATTCACCGCCGCTCGAACCTTTCACCTAACCTCCTCGCAATCGCCATCGGCATGGCCAGCATCGCTCCTGCGTTGGCTGAAGAAACCGCAGCCACTGCGCCCACCAATGGCCCGCTGGAACTGCAAGCGACCGAAATCGGCGCTACGCAGATGAGCAGCACCACCGAAGACACGCAGTCCTACACCACCGGCCCGATGCAGACCGCGACCAAGCTGTCGCTGACCATGCGCGAAACGCCGCAGGCGGTGACGGTGATCACTCGCCAGCGCATGGACGACCAGAACATGACCAGCGTCAACGACGTGGTGCGCGGTACGCCGGGGTTGTTTCTCAGCGAGGCCAGCGGTCCGGGGCGGCAGACTTACAAGGCGCGCGGTTTCGACATCGACAACATCATGTACGACGGCCTGCCCAGCTCGTATTCGCCGTACACCCTGGCAGTGCAACCGAACCGGCGATGTTCGACCGGGTGGAAATCGTCCGTGGCGCAACCGGCCTGGTCACCGGTGCCGGCAACCCGTCGGCGGCGATCAACATGGTGCGCAAACGCCCGACCGCTGATCAGCGCGTGACCCTCACCGGCGCCGCCGGCAGCTGGGATGACTACCGTGGCGAGGTCGACGCCTCCAGCCCGCTGAACGACAGCGGCACCCTGCGTGGCCGGGTGGTGACGTCGTATCAGGGCGCGGACAGTTTCCGCGACAAGGAAGAAAACGATCACGGCCTGTTCTACGCCATCGGTGAAGCCGACCTGAGCGACAGCACCACGGCGACCCTCGGTTTCTCCCGGCAGAACGATCAGACCAACTATTTCTGGGGCGGCCTGCCGATCGGCGAAGACGGCCACCACCTTGATCTGCCCCGCTCCACCTATCCCGGTACCGATTGGGAGAACCGCAAGCTGCAAGTCGACACCGTATTCGGTGAAGTCGAACACCGTTTCGACAACGACTGGAAACTGCATGTTGGCGGTTCCACTTCGACAACCGAGGGCGAATTCTCCGGGACGTATTTGTCGCGCTACGACGGCCCGCTGGAAACCACCGCCTACCAATCGCACCACACCGACAAGCAACGCGCCTTCGACGGTTTCGCCAGCGGCCCGTTCGAAGCCTTCGGCCGTACCCACGAGTTGGTAGTCGGCGCCAGCAATCGCGTGTACGACGCCACCACCAAGGAATACGCGCCCTACGACACCGGCCTGCCGATCGCCGCGCCAAAACCTGACTTCGTCCGTAGCGGCAAATCGCGCAATGTCACCACCCAGGACGCGGTTTACCTGACCACGCGCTTGAGCCTGGCCGACCCGCTGACGCTGATCCTCGGCAGTCGTCTGGACTGGTATGACTACGACGATCGCAGTGCCGACGGTGACTTCAAGGTCACGCGCAACCTGACCCGTTACGCCGGCCTGATCTACAAACTCGATGACCATCACTCGGTCTACGCCAGCTACACCGACATCTTTACCCCGCAAACCCAGAAAGATCTCGGCGGCAAAGTGCTGGAGCCGATCGTTGGTGAAAACTACGAGGTCGGCATCAAGGGCGAATATTTCGACGGTGCCTTGAACGGCAGCGTGGCGGTGTTCCAGATGGACCAGACCAACCGCGCCACCCAGGCGGCGACCCAGCTCGGCTGCCCGGAACTGACCTGCTATGAAACCTCCGGCAAGGTTCGCGCTCAGGGCGTGGACATGGAACTGCAAGGTGCGCTGACCGAGCAATGGCAAGTCGGCGCCGGCTACACCTACACCCGCGCCCACTACATCAAGGACGAAAACCCGGCCAACAATAACCAGAAATTCGACACCGACATGCCCGAGCACCTGTTCAAGGTCTCCACCGTGTATCGTTTCAAAGGCCCGCTGGAAAAACTGCGCGTGGGCGGCAACGTCTACTGGCAGAGCCGCATGTACAACGACATTGCTCTGGCCAACGGCGGCAGCTATCGCCTCGAACAGGGCGGCTACGCGGTCACCGACCTGATGGCCGGTTACGAGGTCAACAAGCACCTCGACCTGCAGGTCAACGCCAACAACATTTTCGACCGCAAGTACTATTCCTCCATCGGCACCGACGTGACCTGGGGCTCGACCGATAACTACGGCACCCCGCGCAGCTACATGATGACGGCCAAGTACAAGTTCTGAGGCGATAGCGCTCAGCAAGCACCACACAGGGCGCCGGGAGTTTTCCCGGTGCCCTTTTTTGCAGGTTCATTAGGCAAGGCCGGCAATTACCGATAGTCTCTGGCGACACTTTCGCGAAGCACCGGCCATGCCCCAGACAGATTTCTCCTCCGACCTCCAGGCCATCGGCAGCATTGACGCTGTGCCGGTGATCCTGAGCATGGTCAAGCACATCACCGGTATGCGCTTCGCCGCCGTAGCGCGGGTCACCGAGAGCAAGTGGATCGCCTGCGCCGTGGATGATTCGATTGACTTCGGCCTGTTGCCCGGCGGCGAACTGGTGCTGGAATCGACGATTTGTCATGAGATCCGCCAGCACCATCAGCCAGTGATCTTCGGCCACGCCAGTCAGCACCCGCTGTTCTCCACGCATCACACGCCGAAAACCTACGGTCTGGAAAGCTACATTTCCATTCCGATCATCAAGGCCGATGGCGAGTTCTTTGGCACGCTGTGCGCCATTGATTCGGTGCCGGCGAACCTCGACGACCCGGCCATCGAAAAGACCCTCACCCTCTTCGCCCAACTGATTGCGATGAGCCTGGATACCCAAGGCCATTTGCACGCGACCAAAACCGCGCTGGCCGATGCCAACGAAATGGGCCGTCTGCGCGAGCAGTTCATCGCCGTACTGGGCCATGACTTGCGCACGCCACTCAGTGCCATCCGCATGAGTGCCGATCTGCTGGACAGCAAAGTCGAGGACAAGCGCTCGCGCACGCTGCTGTCGGCGATTCGCACCAGCTCGGTGCGCATGGGCGTGCTGATCGAAAACATCCTCGATTTTGCCCGGGGTCGGCTCGGCAGTGGCATCCCGGTGCAGCGCAAACTGGTCGATGATTTGCAGCAAACGCTGCGCCAGACCCTGGAAGAAATCCAGGTGGCGTACCCGCAGGCGAAGTTTATTGATTCGCTGGAGGTGCCGGCCGGGGTCTATTGCGACCCGCTGCGCATCAGCCAGTTGTTGTCGAATCTGCTGGGCAACGCCGTGACCCACGGTTCCACGGCCGAACCGATCGTGCTCAAAGCCTTTACCGAGGGCGACGAAATCGTTATTTCGTTGACCAATCAGGGCACGCCGATCCCGCCTGCGCTGATGCCGCTGCTGTTCGAACCGTTTTCCCGTTCCGAAGCAGGCCAGCGTCATGAAGGGTTGGGACTGGGCTTGTACATCGCCGGGCAGATTGCCAATGCGCACAACGGCACCTTGAGCGTGACGTCCGACCGTGAAACGGGCACCTGTTTTGTCGCGCGCTTCCCTGCCCGCTTCAAGTGGGTCTGAGCGCCGCCCTAAGTATTCAGTGGCGTCTGCGGCGTGTCCGGGTTGAGCTGGCGGCGGCGGAACTGCCCCGGTGGCTGGCCATGAATCTGGCGAAACCGCCGGGAGAAATAGGCCTCATCAGCGAACCCGCACAACCGCGCCACTTCGCCCACCGAGCGCGTGCTGTTGAGGAGGAAGTTGCGCGCGGCGTGCATGCGCCGCTCCAGCACCAGCTCGGTGAAGGTCTTGCCGATCTCTTTGCGCAGCCAGTGCGTCAGGTAGGTCGGTGACAGATAGGTCGCAGCGGCGACTTTGATCAGGTTGAGATCAGGATCGGCGATGTTCTTGCGCAAGTATTCGAACATGCGGCTCAAAGCGTCGCGACGACTGTTCTCGGCGGCATTCTCTTCCGCCAGACGCTTGAGCGGCTCGGCATAGAGAAAACACACGCTGCCGATCATCTGCAGCAACAAGCCCTTGAGCATTTCCCGCGTGCCGAACTGACGGTTCTCATCGAGTGCGCGCATCTGTTCGATCAGGCCGCAGACCTGAGCGAAATCCTCATCGTTCAAAATGAAATCCAGATGTTCCTGAAAGCGGAACGGCGATAGCTCAGGCGCGAGCAGGATTGACACCTCTTCCAGATCCATCGGGTCGCATTGCAGATGCGGCAAGAGAAACGTCTGGGAAAAATTGATGACGATGAAATTACTGTCTGCGGGATGCGGAATCACATGCACGCGGTGCGGCAGGATGAACGCCAGAGTGTTGCGGGGAAATGGCCGCTGGACGCTGCCGATGTGCTGCACGGTGTCGCCACCGAGGTTGATCTGGATCTGGAAGTACTCGTGCCGGTGAGGCGCGGTTTCGGCGCGCCGACCCTTTTTGTCGCGAATGTAGAAATCGGTCAATTCGCTGCGTTGCTGCATGACGTAAGTCGGGATACGGCTGGGTGAAGACATGGGCAGAAGGTCCTCCGGGCAGTGAGGTGACGCCTGTCATCTTGCAGGGTTGGGAGATGGGCGGCAATGAGTCATACGATGACATTGTCTTTTTTGAATGAAGCCTCCCCATGTGCCTGTCCAAAAACCGCATTACTATAAAAATACAAATAGTTCCTATTTTTCAGCCACTTGAGATCTAAACCTGATCTTTATTCTCAAGACAAATCGTATTTATCTTTTTGGACACGTTCGCCAAACCCGCTTTTTTCAAGAAAAAACGTTCTAACCCATCGGTTGATTTAGAACCGTTGTACGACCACTGTAATGACCAACGCAGCCCAACCTCTTTCAAAAACAATCAAAGGTGCGCACGTCATGATCCTGCTATTTCCCCTCGCCGCCCCGCCCGACCTCCCCTTGAAAATCAATCGCACAAAGACGTTCCTGAACGTCTGAACGCCGCGCTGCACCCCGTTCGATTGCCTTGCCCCACACGTTGCGGGCAACGGCATCGGCTGCTCGAAAAATCTCGACTCTTCTAACAATAACGAGGTCTCCGCATGTCCAACTCCCATTCTTCCAGTGCCACGGTGCCGCCGGTGATAGCCGGTGCACGCGATGCCGTTTCGGCGCAGCGTCTGCCTACCCGGCGGCGCTGGTTCATGCTGTCGCTGCTGCTGATCGCGACGATCATCAATTACATCGACCGGGTGAACATCTCGATCGCCGCGCCGTTCATGGCCAAGGACCTGGGCCTGGACAAGATCGAGATGGGCCTGATCTTTTCCGCGTTCGCCTGGACCTATGCCTTGGCGCTGGTGCCGGCCGGTTTCATTGCCGATCGGTTTGGCTCGCGCTTCACCTACGGCGTATCGCTGATCAGTTGGTCGACCGTCACCGTTTGCCAGGGTTTCGCCACGGGATTTGCCTCGCTGTTCGGCCTGCGCCTGGCGGTCGGCGCCATGGAAGCCCCGGCTTTCCCGGCCAACAGCCGCGCGGTGACGGTGTGGTTCCCGGCGCGGGAACGCGGGATGGCCAGCAGCATTTACGTGTGCGGCCAGTACCTCGGCACGGCGCTGTTCACCGGCGCGCTGTTATGGCTGGCGACCACTTTTGACTGGCGCCACGTGTTTTACAGCACCGGCGCACTCGGCATCGTCTTCGGTGTGCTGTGGCTGTACCTGTATCGCGATCCGCTGAACTGCAAGAAAGTCAGCCAGGAAGAATTGAAGTACATCGAAACCGGCGGCGGTCTGGTCAAGAGCAGCCAGGAGCGCACCCGCTTCAACTGGCGGCAGATCGCCGAGCTGTTCAGCTACCGGCAGATCTGGGCGATCTGCATCGGCAAATTCGCCAGCACCTCGGCGCTGTACTTCTTCCTCACCTGGTTCCCGACCTACCTGATCGAAGAACGCAAACTGACCATGATCAAGGCCGGGATCTTCGCCGTGCTGCCCTTCGTCGGTGCCACGGTGGGGATTCTGCTGGCCGGCATCGTTTCCGACCTGCTGATCCGTCGCGGCTACTCGATGTCGTTTGCGCGCAAGTTGCCGCTGGTGGTTGGCTCGATGCTGGGCATGTCGATCGTGCTGGTGAATTTCACCGATTCCAACCTGATCTGCATCGCCGTGCTGACCATCGCTTTCTTCGCCCAAGGCATCGCGTCCTCGTCGTGGGCGGCGGTATCGGAAGTGGCGCCGAAAGAGCTGATCGGCCTGACCGGCGGCATTACCAGCCTGGCGGCGAACATCGGCGGCATCGTCACGCCGATCGTGATCGGCGCCATCGTCCACGCCACCGGCACCTTCGCCTATGCCTTCTGGTTTATCGGCGGCGTCGCGCTGATCGGCACCCTCTCCTATTCGTTACTGCTCGGGCGCCTGTATCGCATCGAGCTGAAGGTGCGCTGAGGCAAGAACCCGGATTTGTCCAAACGCAGGCGGCTTTCGTCCAACTTCACCGACGCCAGCCGCCGTACGCTGCCCTTTCAAACAGGATGACCCGCAGGATGAACATGACTGAATACGTCTTTACCCCGGATCTGCCCGTGACCTTGCCGGTACTCGGCACCGAGCAGCGCTTCCCCATTGGCCGGGTGTTCTGCGTCGGCCGCAACTACCCATGGCCGGACACTCAAGGCCAGTCGCGCCAGCCGCCGGTGTTTTTCATGAAACCGCCGAGCTGCGTGGTCGATGCCGTCGGCGACATCGCCTTCCCAACGGTGTGCGAGGACTTCGTTCACGAAATCGAACTGGTCGTCGCCATCGGTGAAGGCGGCGCCAATATCCCCGAGGATCAAGCGCTCGCCTACGTGTGGGGCTACGCCGCCGGCCTAGACCTGACCCGCCGCGATGTGCAACGCGCAGCCAAGAGCAACGGCTTGCCGTGGGAAGGCGCCAAGGTGTTCGACGGCGCCGCGCCGATGACTGCCGTCGTCCCGGTGAGCCGCAGCGGCCATCCCGAGGGCGAGTTGTGGCTGAACGTGAACGGCGAAGAACGCCAGCGCGACAATCTCGACAGCCAGATCTGGTCGGTCAGCGAAGTAATCGCGCGCATCTCGCAATCCGTAGCCCTGCGCGCCGGCGACCTGATCATGACCGGCAGCCCCGCCGGCGTTGACAGCCTGCAACCGGGCGATGTGATCAACGCCGGCATCGACGGCATCGGCCACCTGGAAATGCGCGTCGGCCCACGGCCCTGATTCCAGCGGATTGAGAAAAAAGGAGAACAACAATATGACGACCTCTTTGAAAGTTGCGCTGGTGACCGGCGCCGGCAGTGGCATCGGCCGCGCCGTGGCGCTGGGCCTGATGGCCGACGGCTTCACCCTCGTGCTCGCCGGTCGCCGGCCCGAGCCCTTGCAAGCGTTGGCCGAACTGGCGCAGAGCCAGGGTTATCAAGCCTTGGCGGTGCCCACCGACGTGCGTGATCCCGCCAGTGTCGACGTGCTGTTCGCGACCATTGCCGAGGTCTACGGGCGCCTCGATGTGGTCTTCAACAACGCCGGCGTCAACGCCCCCGCCGTGCCGCTGGACGAGCTGACCGTCGAGCAGTGGCGCAACGTGATCGACACCAACCTCAACGGCGTCTTTCTCTGCGCTCGCGGCGCGTTCGGGCTGATGCGCAAACAACAGCCGCAGGGCGGACGAATCATCAACAACGGCTCGATTTCCGCACACACGCCGCGCCCGTTCAGCAGCGCCTACACCGCGAGCAAACACGCCGTGCTCGGCCTGACCAAGTCCCTGGCGCTGGATGGCCGCGAATTCAACATAGCCTGTAGCCAGATCGACATCGGCAATGCCCTGACGGAAATGTCGGTGCGCATGACCAAAGGCGTACGCCAGGCCAACGGCAGCATCGCCGTCGAGCCGATGGTCGACGTCAAACACGTCGCCGATGCGGTGCGCTACATCGCCGGCCTGCCGCTGTCGGCCAACGTCCTGAACATGACCGTCATGGCCAGCGCCATGCCGTTTGCCGGCCGCGGTTGAGCCGGCCTTTTTATTGCGTAACGAGGTAGCCATGAAGCCAGAAATCCTGCAACTGAGCCCGATCCTGATCCCGGAAATCAACGCGCGTCTGGACGAACTGTTCACCGTACGCCGCTACTTCCAGCAAGCGGACAAACCCGCCTACATAAAGGAACACGGCGCCAGCATTCGCGGCGTCATCACCGGCGGTCACACCGGCATCAGCCAGGCGCTGATGGCGCAACTGCCGAACCTGAAAGTCGTCGCGGTCAACGGCGTCGGCACCGACGCCGTCGATCTGGCCTACGCCCGCGACCGCGGCATCCGCGTCACCGCCACCATCGGCGCCCTCACCGAAGACGTCGCCGACCTCGCCATCGGCCTGCTCATCTCGGTCTGTCGCGGCCTGTGCACCAGCGACCGCTACGTGCGCTCCGGCCAATGGCCGCAAAGCCCGACCCCACTCGCCCCGCTGCCCTTGGCCCGACAAGTCTCCGGCATGCGCATCGGCATCGTCGGCATGGGCCGCGTCGGCCGCGCCATCGCCACCCGCGCCGCCGCCTTCGGCTGCCCGATCAGCTACACCGACCTGCAACCGATGAGCGACGTCCCCCACACCTTCGTCGCCGACCTCAAACAACTGGCCCGCGACAGCGACGCCCTGATCCTCGCCGCCGCGGCGGACAAGGGCGAAGCGATCATCGACGCGCCAGTGCTGCAAGCGCTGGGCAAGGACGGTTACCTGGTCAACGTCGCCCGGGGCAAACTGGTGAATGAGGCCGATCTGGTGGCCGCGCTTTCGGCTGGGGAAATCGCCGGGGCGGGGCTGGATGTGTTTGTCGATGAACCGAATGTGCCTGAAGCGTTGTTTGCTAATGAACAAGTGGTGCTGCAACCGCATCGGGCCAGCGCCACGCTTCAGACACGCACGCGGATGGGGGAAATGGTGGTGGCGAGTCTGGTTGATACGTTTGCGGGGAAAGTGCCGGTTGGGTGTGTGACGGGGTGAACGGGTTCCGGAGCGCTGTTCGTGATCGCGGCACACACCGCCTTCGCGAGCAGGCTCGCGCCCACAGGTTTGATTGCGTACATTCAGTGAGAAATGGGCCGTCTGTCAGGCCGCCTTCGCTGGCAAGCCAGCTCCCACAGGTTTTTGTGGCGTGAACATGAATGGGTCAACACCCAACGTCCAATGCAGGCTTGCTCTCAACAGAAAAGCAAAAGCAAAGGCCAGATCAAAAGATCGCAGCCTTCGGCAGCTCCTACAGTTGGATCGCGTTCCGCTCAAGAACAGGTCGGCTGTCAGGCCGCCTTCGCGAGCAGGCTCGCTCCCACAGGAAAGCAAAAGCAAACCAAGCAGGCCGTCCCGCCACCCAACACGATGAGCGCAAGCTCGAGTAGCTTTTGATCCTGGAGCCCGTCGGCAGGCTGAGTGGAGGGATTGATCCGGGGGTGGGAGCGCAGCGACCGTCTGGCGCAGCCAGACACAGCGGAAGGAGGTGCAGCGAAGCAAACCGGAGCCGCTGCGCCCGGATCGATCCCGGAGCGAAGGAACCCCGAGCCCCAGCGAGCG
>NZ_RCOD01000008.1:0-82553 GCF_004307505.1 Pseudomonas sp. Sample_11 | reverse complement strand
GCGATCATCCAGCCGGAGACGATGCCCTTGGCGAACATCTGACTGGCGCTATGCTCCATGACCTTGCGGCCGATTTCGAGGAAGGCGACGTCGGTTTTGCTGTCGAAAATCGGCAGTTCCAGCATCACGTACGCCACCAGGATCGTCCCGCAGAGGTTGCCGACCAATACCACTGTCCACAGACGGATCAGGCGCAGGAAATTCTTCAGCGTCGGCCTGGTCATCACCGGCAGCACGGCGGTCAGGGTGTTTTCGGTGAACAGTTGCTGGCGCGCGAGGATCACCGCGAGGAAACCGGCGCAGTAGCCGAAACTGGCGATCACCTTGAATTCGTCGCCATCGGGCAGGCGCGAATTGAGCAATCCCATGCCCATCAGCGACAGGCCCATGGTCAAACCTGCCGCCAGCGCCGACCACCACAGCGCGGCAATGCTGCGCTCCAGTTCCTGGTCGCCCTGGGTGCGGATGATTTCATGCAGAACGGCCGCGCGCGGCGGCTGGCTCTTCTCGACTTCGTGCTGCTCCTTGGCCGAGAGGTCGGGGGTCTTGTCGCTGGTGGGGGTGGTCATGGCGTGGCAACCGGTGGCGGGCGATGTAGCTACGACCGTTGCGCTTGGGAATACGTTCTGTAGGCGCGGCGCAAATCTCTGCATGCACACCAATCCAGGGTAGGAGCTGCCGAAGGCTGCGATCTTTTGATTTTGATTTTCAGAAACAAGATCAAAAGATCGCAGCCTTCGGCAGCTCCTACAGGGCTCGCATTACTCGCTGACGGCTTCGTCATCCTTGAACTGGTCTTTCACATATTTGATCTCGGTCCGCCCGTGCGGCGCCGGCAGGCCGTCTTCGCCGAGGTTGACGAACACCATCTTCTCGACGGTCAGGATGCTCTTGCGGGTGATCTTGTTGCGCACTTCGCAGGTCAGGGTGATCGAGGTGCGGCCGAATTCGGTGGCGGTGATGCCCAGTTCGATGATGTCGCCCTGGCGCGAGGCGCTGACGAAGTTGATTTCCGAGATGTACTTGGTCACCACGCGCTGGTTGCCCAGTTGCACGATGGCGTAGATCGCCGCTTCTTCATCGATCCAGCGCAGCAGGCTGCCGCCGAACAGGGTGCCGTTGGGGTTGAGGTCTTCGGGTTTAACCCATTTGCGGGTGTGGAAATTCATGGGGGGGCTCCTGGGTCGAGGCGTTTGAGCGTTAGGGGTATTGGCCCCCAGCTTCAAGTTTTAAGCTACAAGCTGCAAGTAAAAGCGGATTGGCTTTTACTTGCCGCTTGTAGCTTGCCGCTTGCCACTAGCCGGGCGAAGACCGCTATAATCGCCACCGATTCAGAACGGCTATGCCGTTTTCCCGCCACCTGTCCGAGGGGCGCTGCAGCAGGTTCGACCTGTCAGGCTCGGATGGGGCGTTGACCGGCCTGCGCCGGACACTAAACGCACAACGGCGCCCATTCGCATACATTACGAATGGAGGCTCTTCATGAGCGCTGTCAACACGCCTGCCGATTTTACCGATTACAAAGTTGCCGACATGTCCCTGGCTGCCTGGGGCCGTCGCGAAACCATCATCGCCGAATCGGAAATGCCTGCCCTGATGGGTCTGCGCCGCAAATACGCTGCCGAGCAGCCGCTCAAGGGCGCGAAAATCCTCGGCTGCATCCACATGACCATTCAGACCGCCGTGCTGATCGAAACCCTGGTTGCCCTGGGTGCCGAAGTACGCTGGTCGTCCTGCAACATTTTCTCTACTCAGGATCAGGCCGCTGCCGCTATCGCTGCCGCCGGTATCCCGGTGTTCGCCTGGAAAGGCGAGACTGAAGAAGAGTACGAGTGGTGCCTGGAGCAGACCATCCTCAAGGATGGCCAGCCTTGGGACGCCAACATGATCCTCGACGACGGCGGCGACCTGACCGAGCTGCTACACAAGAAATACCCGCAAGTGCTCGATCGCGTTCACGGCGTGACCGAAGAAACCACCACTGGCGTACACCGTCTGCTGGACATGCTGGCCAAGGGCGAGCTGAAGATCCCTGCGATCAACGTCAACGACTCGGTGACCAAGTCCAAGAACGACAACAAGTACGGCTGCCGTCACAGCCTGAACGATGCGATCAAGCGCGGCACCGACCACCTGCTGTCCGGCAAGCAAGCGCTGGTCATCGGTTACGGTGACGTGGGCAAGGGCTCGGCCCAGTCCCTGCGTCAGGAAGGCATGATCGTAAAAGTCTCCGAAGTCGACCCGATCTGCGCCATGCAAGCCTGCATGGACGGCTTCGAACTGGTGTCGCCATTCATCGACGGTATCAACGACGGTTCCGAAGCGAGCATCGACAAAGCGCTGCTGGGCAAGATCGACCTGATCGTGACCACCACCGGTAACGTCAATGTTTGCGACGCGAACATGCTCAAAGCCCTGAAGAAGCGCGCCGTTGTCTGCAACATCGGTCACTTCGACAACGAAATCGACACCGCTTTCATGCGCAAGAACTGGGCTTGGGAAGAAGTAAAGCCACAGGTGCACAAGGTTCACCGCACCGGCGCTGGCAGCTTCGATCCACAGAACGACGACTACCTGATCCTGCTGGCCGAAGGCCGTCTGGTGAACCTGGGCAACGCCACCGGTCACCCGAGCCGCATCATGGACGGTTCGTTCGCCAACCAGGTTCTGGCACAGATCTTCCTGTTCGGCCAGAAATACGCCGACCTGTCGCCAGCGCAGAAAGCCGAGCGTCTGACCGTTGAAGTGCTGCCGAAGAAACTCGACGAAGAAGTGGCCCTGGAAATGGTTCGCGGCTTCGGCGGCGTGGTCACCCAACTGACCAAGCAACAGGCTGACTACATCGGCGTCACCGTCGAAGGCCCGTTCAAGCCGCACGCCTATCGCTATTAAGAGCAGCTGCGAGCTTCAAGCTGCAAGCGGCAAGTAAAAGCGGTTGGTTTACTTGAGGCTTGTAGCTGTCGCTGGCTTCTTCATCGTTATTACGCAGCCGCTGGCTGCAAGCTTCAGGCACAGGATCCCGGCGCTCCGCCCTCTTGCAGCTTGAAGCTTGCAGCTCGTAGCTGGAGGCCCCCTCCAATGTCCCAAGACCGTCGCTACAGCTTCGAGTTTTTCCCGACCAAGACCGATGCCGGGCAAGAAAAGCTGCTCGCCACTGCCCGTCAGTTGGCCACCTACAACCCTGATTTCTTTTCCTGCACCTACGGCGCTGGCGGTTCGACCCGTGATCGCACGCTCAACACCGTGTTACAGCTGGAAAACGAAGTCAAAGTACCCGCCGCTCCGCACCTGTCGTGCGTCGGTGACAGCAAGGACGACCTGCGCGGCCTGCTGAACGAATACAAGGCTGCCGGCATCAAGCGCATCGTTGCCCTGCGTGGCGACCTGCCGTCCGGCATGGGCATGACCAGCGGTGAGCTGCGTCACGCCAATGAACTGGTGGAATTCATTCGTGAAGAAACCGCCGATCATTTCCACATCGAAGTCGCCGCTTACCCGGAGATGCATCCGCAAGCGCGCAACTACGAAGACGATCTCGCCAACTTCGTGCGCAAGGCAAAGGCCGGTGCCGACAGCGCGATCACCCAGTACTTCTTCAACGCCGACAGCTTCTTCTACTTCGTCGACCGTTTGCAGGCGCTGGGCGTGGATCTGCCGATCGTGCCGGGGATCATGCCGATTACCAACTACAGCAAACTCGCACGCTTCTCCGATGCCTGCGGTGCGGAAATCCCGCGCTGGATCCGCAAGCAACTGGAAGCCTACGGCGATGACACGCGAAGCATTCAAAGCTTTGGCGAACAAGTCGTCAGCGAAATGTGCGAACGCCTGCTGCAGGGCGGCGCGCCGGGGCTGCACTTCTACTCGATGAACCAGGCCGAACCTAGCCTGGCCATCTGGAATAACCTGAAGTTGCCGCGCTGAAGCAGCTGCAAGTTTCGAGCTGAAAGCTACAAGCTGGATCAAGAGATCGCAGTCCTTGGCAACATCTTTGTTGGGTTGTCAGGGCTGCGATTTTTTTTGTTTGAAGCCGCGAAACAGAGCTTGTGCAGCGGCTTTCTGGCTCTTTCGCGATTCTCGTCGTAATCTCCAGCCATGCCTTTGATCACGCAGTTATTCGCCGTGCTGGTTTTTGCTTGCCTGAGCGTCGCCGCTCGGGGGGAGAAGTTGCGTATTGTCACCGAGCCGTGGGCGCCGTACGTCTACGAACAGGGTGGCAAAAACCTTGGTCTTGACTACGAAACTACCGCCATCGTGTTCCAGCGCCTGGGCATTGAAGTGGAATGGCAGTTCCTGCCGTGGAAGCGCTGCCTGTCGATGCTCGAAACCGGCCAGGCCGACGGTGCGCTGGACATCTTTCACAGCGCCGAACGCGACGCCACCCTGCTCTATCCCAGCGAACCTTTGTCCGACGTCGAATTCGTGATGTTCTACGCCAATGAGCGGCCGCATCCTTTCAACACCCTCGAACAACTCAAAGGCCTGACCATCGGCACCTCGCCGGGTTATCTGTACAGCCCTGACTTCAGCCAGTCGGACCTGTTTGTTCGTGAGCCGGCACCGACCCATGAAGCCAATTTCGGCAAACTGGTGCGCGGGCGGATCGACCTGCTGATAACCGATCGCCGCGTCGGTCAGCATTTGCTCGATGAGCTGAATATTCGCGATCTGATCACGGAAAACCCGACGGTTATCAGCCGTCAGAGCCAGTTTCTTGCGGTTCGGCGCAATGCCGGCATGGATTTGCTGGTGCAGCGCTTCGGCGCCGAGCTCAAGCGATTCAAGCGCGAACCGGCCTACGCCGAGCTCAGCGCACGCTATGGTGCTGCGCCCGTTGATAGCGCGTCACTGCGTTCGGCCACGGCCGGCGGCAAAACCGTTGAGCAGCAGGAAAGCAGCGCGCAGTGATTGCTCTGTTATACTCCGGCGTTCCCGCCAGGCTCACGCCCGGACGCCCGGAACCGTAACAGGCCTCTCGACCCGCTACAGCGCAGCTTCCAGCCCGCGCGAGCGCTCCTGACGTGCCTTCGGAACCGCCGCTGGACCGGACGGGATTGCGTCCTCTTAAACGTGATTCGCGCCAGGCAAGACTCCCATTGGGCCAAGCCCTAACTAAAACAGGATTACTCATGTCCTTTGCTTCCCTCGGTCTCTCCGAGGCTTTAGTCCGTGCCATCGAAGATGCGGGCTATACCGAGCCTACTCCGGTGCAACAGCGGGCCATTCCCGCCGTGTTGCAAGGTCGCGACCTGATGGTGGCGGCTCAGACAGGTACCGGTAAAACCGGCGGTTTCGCCCTCCCGATTCTGGAGCGGTTGTTCCCCAACGGTCACCCGGACAAATCCCAGCGTCACGGCCCGCGCCAACCGCGCGTGCTGGTCCTGACCCCGACCCGCGAACTCGCGGCCCAGGTGCACGAGAGCTTCAAGATCTACGCCCGTGACCTGAAATTCGTCAGCGCCTGCATCTTCGGCGGCGTTGGCATGAACCCGCAGGTCCAGGCCATGTCCCGTGGCGTCGACGTTCTCGTCGCCTGCCCGGGTCGCTTGCTCGACCTCGCCGGCCAGGGCAGCGTCGATCTGTCCCACGTGGAAATTCTCGTTCTCGACGAAGCCGACCGCATGCTCGACATGGGTTTTGTCCACGACGTGAAGAAAGTCCTCGCACGTCTGCCGGCCAAGCGTCAGAACCTGCTGTTCTCGGCGACTTTCTCCAAAGACATCACCGACCTCGCCGGCAAACTGCTGCACAACCCGGAACGCATCGAAGTGACGCCGCCGAACACCACGGTCGAGCGCATCGAACAACGCGTGTTCCGCCTGCCGGCCAGCCACAAACGTGCGCTGCTGGCGCATCTGATCACCGCCGGCGCGTGGGAACAGGTACTGGTCTTCACCCGCACCAAGCACGGCGCCAACCGTCTCGCTGAATACCTGGACAAACACGGCCTGCCGGCGGTGGCGATCCACGGTAACAAGAGCCAGAACGCCCGCACCAAAGCCCTGGCCGACTTCAAGGCCGGCGAAGTACGCATTCTGGTTGCGACCGACATCGCCGCCCGTGGTCTGGACATCGACCAGTTGCCGCATGTGGTCAACTTCGAGCTGCCGAACGTCGATGAAGACTATGTGCACCGTATCGGCCGTACCGGCCGCGCCGGTCGTTCCGGCGAGGCGATCTCCCTGGTCGCACCGGACGAAGAGAAGCTGCTGAAAAGCATTGAGCGCATGACCAAGCAGAAGATTGCCGATGGCGATCTGATGGGCTTCGACTCCAGCACCATCGAAGCCGAGAAGCCGGAAGCCCGCGAGCGTCCGGACATCCGCAACCCGCGCAATTCCCGTGGCCCACGTGGCGACGGCCCGAATGGCGGCGGCGGTGGCGGCGGTCGCAAGGACAAAGGCAAAGACAAGGGCAAGGAAAAGCCGGCCGGTGAACGTGGCGAGCGCCCTGCCCGTCAGCAGAAACCGCGCGAAGGCACGCCGAGCCGCGAACAGCGCCCGAGCCAGCCACCGCGTGCAGCGGCTGACCGTGCCCCGGACGAGTTCCTCGACGACGATATCGATAACTTCGGTAACCGCGTTGACTACGTGCCGAAGGCCGCTCCTGCCGGCGGCCGTGGCCGTCGTCCGGGCGCACCGGCGCAAGGCGCAGGCGCACCACGCGGTGGTCAGCCTCAGGGTCGTCAGAACGGTCCACGCAACAGCAACGGCTCGAGCACCGGCACGCCACCGGCCAAACGCAGCGGCCCGCGCAATGGCGCACCGCGTGACGGTCAGGGTCGTCGTGACGAATCCGCGCCGCGCAACCGCCGCCCAGCCCGTGACGATCAGCCACGCAGCGAACCAGCCGTGCAGAATCCGCGCAGCAACGGTCCGAAGATCATGCACAAGGAATCGAAAGCCGACCGCTTCCCGACGCCTGAGCAGCTCGATCAACTGCCAAGCCGCCCGCGTGGCGAGAAACCAGCACTGCTGACCCGCAATCGCTGAGTTTCAAGCCGCAATGAAAAATGCCCCGACTCAAAAGAGCCGGGGCATTTTTCATAAGCGCTGCAAATCGCTTTGTGTAGGAGCTGCCGAAGGCTGCGATCTTTTGATCCTGATCTTGATCTTCAAAAATCAAGATCAAAAGATCGCAGCCTTCGGCAGCTCCTACAGGGGATCTGTGTTGTGGCAAAAAAAACGCCCCCGGCCTTGCGACCGGGGGCGTTTTCATGTGGCGGCGAAATTTATTTCGCTTTCACACCTTCGAACGAAACATACAGCTCGACCGCATCGGACTTCGGACCAAGGTCTTTCTGCTTGCCGAAATCGGAACGCTTGATGGTGGTGGTGCCTTCGAAGCCGGCACGGTAGCCGCCCCATGGATCCTTGCCTTCGCCCAGGAAAGTGGCCTTGACGACAACTGGCTTGGTCACGCCCAGCAGGGTCAGGTCGCCGGTCACGTCAGCGGTGTTGGCACCAGTGGACTTGACGCTGGTGGACACGAAGGTGGCCTTGCCGAAATTGCTGGCGTTTAGAAAGTCATCGCTGGCGATGTGCTTGTCGCGCTCGGCGTGGTTGGTGAACACGCTGGCAGTGTTGACGTTGAACTCGATCTTGCTGTCTTCAGGCTTGGCAGCGTCGAAGCTGAACTTGCCGTCGATGTCCTTGAAGGTACCGGTGATGTAGCTGTAGCCCAGGTGGCTGATCTTGAAGTCGACGAAGGCGTGCTGGCCTTCCTTGTCTACCACATAGTCAGCAGCCATTACGTTGGCGGACAGCACGGCGGAACCGATTGCCAGAGCGGCCAGAGTCTTTTTCAACATGCTTTCTTTTCCTTTGAGTCGAGGTTGAATTTCAGGCTTTGCGACCGAGCATTCGAGTGAGGGTCGCATCACGATCGATAAAGTGGTGCTTCAATGCTGCCAACGCATGGAGACCGGAAAAAATTACCAGTGCCCACGCCAGCCAGAGATGAATCACCCCAGCGGTATCTGCCTGATCCGGTAGTCCGGAGAGCAGTGCAGGAACTTCAAACAGGCCAAACACCGGGATCCCGACACCGTCTGCGGTGGAAATCAGGTAACCGGCAATCATCACAGCGAACAGCGCCAGATACAGAAACCCGTGGCCGAATTTAGCGCCGATACGGGTCATGCGGCTGTAGCTTTGCAGAGTTGGCGGCGGCGGGCTGATGAAACGCCACACCACCCGCAACACCATCACACCGAGCAGCACCAGACCGATGCTCTTGTGCAGATCCGGCGCGTCTTTGCGCCAGGTGCTGTAGTAATCCAGCCCGACCATCCACAGACCCAACGCAAACAGCCCGAAGACCGCCAGCGCCACGCCCCAGTGCATGAAGATGCTGACCCAACCATAGCGCGAAGAAGAGTTACGTAGCTGCATTGCCCAAATCCTGTGAGAACTGCGAACCAAGACTAGCGAGTTATCTATCGAATTAAAGCGGAAAATTTTGCTTTGAAATATCGAGAAATACGATCAAGAGTCTGGAAGTGACGAGTTAAGAAAAGATTAAAGGCAAAAGTGTGGCGGGATGTTAGGGGGCAGATCCTGATGATGCGCTGTCTGGACAGGCCTAATCGCGGGCAAGCCCGCTCCCACAGTGGTTAGTGGCGTGCACAAATCCCGCGTTCATCTCAGAAACCTGTGTGAGCTGGCTTGCCAGCGATGGGGTCCTTGCAGGCAAAAAAAAGCGCGGCATATACGCCGCGCTTTTTCATTCACTGCGAAGCCTTACTGCGCCTTGGTCTCGGTCGTTGCAGCAGGCTTGGCCGCTGGCTTCTTCGCCGGTTCAGCCTTCTTCGCCGCCGGTTTGGCCGCCGGCTTTTTCGTTTCGGTTTTGGCCGCAGGCTTCTTCGCCGCTGGCTTGGCCGCTGCTTTTTTCGCCGGCTCGGCTTTCACCGGGGCCGCTGGTTTCGGTGCTTCCACCGGCGCTGGCGCAGGTGCCGGGGTCGGTGCAGGCGCTGGAGCGGCCGGAGCAGGTGCTGGCTCTGGCGCTTTCACAGGCTCAGGCTTCTTCTCGTCATCCGAACCGCCGAACAGGTTGCTGAAGAAGTTGCCCTTCTTCGCCGCTACCGCACCCGCCGCGCCTGCCGCTGCTGCAGCCGGAACCACTTTGACCGGTTCGAACGACTTGCCTGCCGCCAGATCTTCAACCTGGCTGGCCGCGCGCTGGCCGGTGCGCAGTGCGCCTTCCAAGGTGCCCGGGTACAAGGTGTCGGTGTGTTCGCCGGCGAACGCTACGCGTTGCAGCGGACGTTCCCACAGGCGCCAGAACTTGCTGATCTGCCCCGGGCCGTAAGCCAGGTAGGCGCCGCCCATCGACGGGTCGGTGCTGTAGCGACGGATTTCATAACCGGTGAACGAGCCACGGGCCTGTGGGTAAAACGCGTGCAGACGGATCAGCACCTGATCGACCATCTGCTTGTCGCCGAACGCCTGCATCACACGGGCGTTATCGCCGGACAGGTTGATCACCACGTTGGCGCCGCCCTTCAGTGCCGGTTCGATCCAGAGCATGCCCAGACCGGTATTGCTGTAGATCTCGCCGGACATGCGCGATTTGCTTTCCCACACGGGCGTCTTGAACTTCAGCATGATCTGGTCGCGCCAGCCGTAGTTGGTGCCCTTGATCGCCGCCAGATGCTGGGCATCCAGCGCCGGGGTCAGCGAGATCTTGTTCAGTGCGCGCAACGGCACCGCCAGCACCACGTAGTCAGCCTGATAGCCGACGCTGCCGACTTTGACGGTCACGCCGTCCTTGTCCTGGATGATGGCCGAGACCGGCGAGCTGGTCTTGATGGTCTTGATCTGTTTGACGAAGGCCTGCGCCAGCACCTGGCTGCCGCCGACCAGACGCGAGGCGCGCAGGTCACGGTCGGAGACGCCGCGATAGACGCGGTTCTGCTGAGCGAAATACAGCAGCGACAGACGCGAAGGTTCGTCGTAGTGGGTGCGGATGTCCTGGTTGATCAGCTGGCGCGCGGTGGCCGGCAGGTTCTGCTTGTCGAGCCAGCTCGATACGGTGATCTGATCCAGCGCGTGCAGGGTGGCGGTCGCCGCCGGGTTCTGCGGGTCGTCGATCGAGCGCGCCAGATCGTCGAGGGTTTTCTGGTAGCGCTTGAGCGCATCGGCGGTGGCTGGCTGCTTGGTGGCCAGATCAGCGGCGGAGAAATAATCGCCGTCGATCAGATAACCCGGCGTACGCACGAATTCCGGCGCCGGCGTGGTGCCGAGCTTGAAGGTCGACACGTACTTGTTCAGCACCGGCTGGGTCTTGTCGTTGCCGATCCACTCGCTGGTGGCCATGCCCGAGCGGCCGCCCAGGCTCGGTTTGGCTTCCAGCAGGGTGACCTGCCAGCCTTTGTTCTGCAGTTCGTAAGCAGCGGTCAGACCCGACAGGCCGCCGCCGATCACGATTGCGGTTTTATCCTTGGCCAGCGCCGTAACGCTGAACAGCCCCAACATCACCAGCGCACAGGCGCGCAGCCAACCGACAGACATTCAGCGAACTCCGGAAAAACATGTGGGAAAAAGCAGTTTTGCGAGTCAGACGACTCAAAGAACCGCGAAGAATACGTTAGCCATCAAAACGCCGCCAGCGACGTCTATCGGCTCAGACAAAGTAGCTCAATCGACACAATGGGTTGTTCCCGCGCGATGCATTGCATAGGCTTGCGCGATTGTTCGCCCGCGCCTGACGCGAGCCGCCTCGAGGAGACTGTAAATGGGCCTGAATAACCAGTGGATGCAACGCGATCTTGCGGTGTTGTGGCATCCCTGCACCCAGATGAAAGACCACGAACAGCTGCCGCTGATCCCGATCAAGCGCGGCGAAGGCGTCTGGCTCGAAGACTTCGAAGGCAAGCGCTACCTCGACGCGGTCAGCTCGTGGTGGGTCAACGTGTTCGGCCACGCCAACCCGCGCATCAACCAGCGCATCAAGGATCAGGTCGATCAACTCGAACACGTGATTCTTGCCGGTTTCAGCCATCAGCCGGTGATCGAGCTGTCCGAGCGTCTGGTGAAAATGACCCCGGAAGGCTTGAACCGGGTGTTCTACGCCGATAACGGTTCGTCGTGCATCGAAGTCGCGCTGAAGATGAGTTTTCATTACTGGCTCAATCGCGGCCAGCCGAACAAGAAGCGCTTCGTCACCCTGACCAACAGCTACCACGGCGAAACCATGGCAGCGATGGCGGTCGGCGATGTGCCGCTGTTCACCGAGACCTACAAAGCCCTGTTGATGGACACCATCAAAGTGCCGAGCCCGGATTGCTATCTGCGCCCGCAAGGCATGAGCTGGGAAGAACATTCGCGCAACATGTTCGCCGCCATGGAACAGACGCTGGCGGAAAATCATGACAGCGTCGCGGCAGTGATCGTCGAGCCGTTGATTCAGGGCGCCGGCGGCATGCGCATGTATCACCCGGTGTACCTCAAGCTGTTGCGCGAGGCCTGCGACCGCTATGGCGTGCACCTGATCCACGACGAAATCGCCGTCGGCTTCGGCCGCACCGGGACGATGTTCGCCTGCGAACAGGCCGGCATCCGCCCGGATTTCCTCTGCCTGTCCAAAGCCCTGACCGGCGGCTACCTGCCGCTGGCGGCGTGCCTGACCACCGACGAGGTCTACAGCGCCTTCTACGACGACTACCCGACCCTGCGCGCCTTCCTTCATTCGCACAGCTACACCGGCAACCCGCTGGCCTGCGCTGCGGCACTGGCGACCCTGGACATTTTCGAGCAGGACAACGTCATCGCGAACAACCAGGCGCTGGCTCAGCGCATGGCTTCGGCGACCGCGCATCTGGTCGATCACCCGAACGTCTCCGAAGTGCGCCAGACCGGCATGGTCCTGGCGATCGAGATGGTCAAGGATAAAGCCACCAAAGAGGCCTACCCTTGGCAGGAGCGTCGTGGCTTGAAGGTATTCCAGCATGCGCTGGAACGTGGTGCGTTGTTGCGCCCGCTGGGCAGCGTGGTGTATTTCCTGCCGCCGTATGTGATCACCCCGGAGCAGATCGACTTCCTGGCCGAAGTGGCCAGTGACGGTATTGATATCGCTACGCGTGACAGCGTCAGTGTTGCGGTGCCGAAAGACTTCCATCCGGGATTCCGCGACCCGGGCTGATCGATACCAAAGGTTTGAGAAGGACCCTGTGGCGAGGGGATTTATCCCCGTTGGGTGGCGAAGCCGCCCTGAAATCTGCAATCGCGGTGAGTCAGGATTATTGCGTGTGCTGATTTCACGACTGCTGCGCAGCCGAACGGGGCGGTGCGACGGTTCGCTAAATCCCCTCGCCACCAAAGCTCTGCCAACAGTGACTACGCGCCAATTTTTTAGAGACCCGAAATGAGACTGTCCCGCTTCTTTATCGACGCCCCGCTGAGCACTGGCGAACACGAACTGCCGGAAGCCCAGGCGCATTACATCAGCCGCGTGTTGCGCATGGCCGAAGGCGATGCGGTGCAGTTGTTCGACGGTTCCGGCCATGAATTTCGCGGGTCCTTGGTGGACGTCGGCAAGAAACGCGTGGTTGTACAAATCGACGAGCAATTCGCCGGGCAAATCGAATCGCCGCTACAGATCCACCTCGGCCAGGGCCTGTCCCGGGGCGAGCGCATGGACTGGGCGATTCAGAAAGCCACCGAACTGGGCGTGACGCAAATCACGCCGATCTTCAGCGAACGCTGCGAAGTGCGGCTCAAGGACGAACGCGCCGACAAGCGCTTGCTGCACTGGCGCCAGGTGGCGATCAGTGCCTGCGAACAGTGCGGGCGTTCACGGGTGCCGGTGATTCATCCGCCGGTGTTGCTGGCGGACTGGCTCAAGCAGACCGAAGCCGAATTGAAACTGGTGCTGCACCCGGTGGCAGAGCCGTTGGTGAGTCATGCCAAACCGGCGACGCTGGCGTTCCTGATCGGGCCGGAAGGTGGCCTGACGGACGGCGAAGTCGAGCAGGCCAAAGGCAATGGCTTCCACGCCGCCCGCCTCGGCCCACGGGTGCTGCGCACCGAGACTGCGCCGGTGGTGGCGCTGGCGGTAGCCCAGCAACTTTGGGGTGATTTCTAAACCTTTTTGCCGGACTGATCGTTCCCACGCTCTGCGTGGGAATGCAGCCCGGGACGCTCCGCGTCCCAAACAGCGTGACGCAGAGCGTCACAGGAGGCGTTACCACGCAGAGCGTGGGAACGATCAGTCAGCCGGGCTACAGGACGTAAAACAGAATCGCCACAAAGTGCAGCAAGCTCCCGGCAATCACGAACAGATGCCAGATGCCATGGGCATGCCGCAGCCGGTGATCGAGGGCAAAAAAGATAATCCCCACCGTATACAACACCCCGCCCGATGCCAGCCAGGCAAACCCGGCCGTGCCCAGCGCGGCGATCAGCGGTTTGACCGCAACCAGCACGATCCAGCCCATCACCGCGTAAATCACGATCGACAGAATCCGTGCCTCGGAGCGCGGTTTGATCTCTTGCAGGATGCCGATCAGCGCCAGCCCCCAGACAATCCCGAACAGCGTCCAGCCCCAAGGCCCGCGTAACGTCACCAGGCAGAACGGCGTGTAGCTGCCGGCGATCAGCAGGTAGATCGAAAAATGGTCGACCTTCTTCATGATCGCTTTCTTGCGCCCGCGCACGCTGTGGTACACGGTCGAGGCGCTGTAGAGCACCAGCAAGGTGAAGGCGTAGATCGCCACGCTGACGATCTTCCACGGACTGCCGTCGAGGCTGGCAATCACCAGCATCCATACGCCGCCGATAAACGCGGCGATGGCTCCTACCAGATGGGTCCAGGCGTTGAGTTTTTCCCCGTGATACATGTATTGCTCACCTCACATTCGTTACCGCAGCGCGCAAGGCTCGGGCCTTGAGCGTAAAAGCGCAATGTTTCTGTTCAACCTCGCCTGCGCGGCCCGCGGGAATTGGGCACAATCGGCCGATACCAAAAAGAGTCCGCGCCATGCTGATCGACGAAGAATTGACCCTGAAAAAACTCGAGGTGTTCCTCGCCTTCATGCGCACCGGCAACCTCGCCCGCGCCGCCGCCGAATTGCAGACCAGCAACGTCAGCGTGCACCGCGCCATTCACTCTTTGGAAAACGCCCTGCGCTGCCCGCTGTTCAAACACGAAGGGCGCAACCTGACGCCACTGGAAAGCGCCTATGTGCTGGAAGAACGTGCGCAGAAGCTGATCAACGACGTCGTCGACAGCGTACGCCTGACCCGCGAAGCCGCCGGATTTTCCGCCGAGCGTTTCAAGCTCGGCTCGCTGTATTCGCTGACGGTGAAGACCGTGCCACAGCTGATCATGGGCCTGAAAATCCGCCGCAGCGAACTCAACATCGACCTGATCCTCGGCTCGAACATCGACCTGCTCTACAAGCTGAAAAACATGGAAGTCGACGCGATTCTGGTGTCGCTGGACGACAGCATCAACGATCCGGATTGCGAGCAAATTGCGCTGTTTTCCGACGACATCTTCCTCGCCACCCCGGCGGATTCAAAATTCGCTCAGCGCAGTGAAGTCGATCTGGCGGAAGTGCGCGATGAAACCTTCATCACCCTGACCCAGGGCTTCGCCACCCATCAGGACGGTGTGCGGGTGTTCAAGCAGGCGGGGTTCGAGCCGAAGGTGGCGATGCAGGTCAATGACATCTTCACTTTGCTGAGCATGGTCAGCTCAGGGGTGGGGTACGCCTTGTTGCCGGGGCGGATTGCGGCGGTGTACGAGAACCGGGTGAAGCTCATCCCGTTGCAGGAGAAGTACCGGTTGCAGCAGCACATTGGCGTGGTGTTTCTCAAGGCCAAGGAGCGTGATCCGAATCTGCTGGCGTTGCTGGCGGAGTGTCGGATGTATGCCAATCGCCAAGCCAGCTCATGATCGTTCCCATGCTCTGCGTGGGAATGCCTCAATGGACGCTCTGCGTCCGCTTTGGAACGCGGAGCGTCCCGGGCTGCATTCCCACGCAGAGCGTGGGAACGATCAATGTCAGCTCGGTCAGCCCATCAACCCGCGCATCGCCAGAAACAGCAGCGAAGGCCCCAGCAGACACCCAAGCGCGGTGTAGAACGCCGCCGTCAGGCAACCATACGGCACCAGCTTCGGATCGGTGGCCGCCAGGCCTCCGGCAACGCCGCTGGAGGTGCCCATCAAACCACCAAAAATCACCGCGCTGCGCGGATTGTTCAGGCCGATCATCGGCGCCACGAACGGTGTCATCACCATCACCAGAATCGCCTTGATCAGCCCCGCCGCAATCGACAGCGCCATCACCTCGGAGCTGGCGCCGATCGCCGCGCCGGTCACCGGGCCGACAATGTAGGTCACGGCACCGGCGCCAATCGTGGTCAGGCTCACCGCATCGGTGTAGCCGAACGCCATCGCCACGCCGACGCCGGCGACGAACGAGGTGCCAACGCCGACAAACAGCGCCAGCACACCGACGAGTCCGGCGCGTTTGAGCTCATCGACACTCACCCCAAACGCCGTCGCCACAATCGCGAAATCCCGCAGCATCGCACCGCCGAGCAGGCCGATGCCGGACAAGAGGGGAATATCCACCACGCCTTTTTGCCCACCGGTGAGTGCGCCGCCGATATACGACAGCACCAGCCCGAGCAGAATGGCGATCGCCGAACCGTGCAGACGGCCCTTGGTGAAGGTGTTGGACATCCAGTAGGACACCCACATGGTCAGGCCGACAATCAAAAAGCCGCTGATCAGACCGTAGCCGGTGATCACTTTCATCATCGATTCGTACATGGCGATTACCCCGCAGTCTTGGCAGGAGCAATCGGCGTCTCTTGCTTGTTGCCCATGCGCGTCAGCACCGGCACCAGGGCAAAAGCGATCACTACGGCGAGGGTGCCGGCAAGAATCGCCATCGGCCCGCCCTTCAGCGCACCGTAGACATTCTGCTGTGCGGCCATGGCGACCACGATGGGAATGTAGATCGCGCTCCAGAACTCCACGCCCTGCTCGGTCTTGCCCTTGAGCCAGCCGCTCTTGTAGAGATAGCTGCCCAACCCGATCAACAGCAGCATCGCAATGCCGACACCGCCGACGTTGGCCGGCACGCCGATCAGCTTGCCGAGCAATTCACCGACCCAGATACCGACCAGCGTGCAAAAGGCGAGAAACGCCACACCGTAAATAATCATTGTTGTAGTCCTCAAAGTGCATCGTCGAATGTTGTTTTTGTTGTTCGAAGCTTGAGTCGCGGCGGTTTTAGAGTTGGCGGCCACCCTCCTCGCGCAACAGCGCTTGCAGGGTATCGAGGCGGGCACTGTCGAAGGCAGTGACGGTGCCCTGCTCGAACACCCGGCGCGCCAGCCCGGTCAGCACCGCACCGGGCGGCAGTTCGATTTGTAGACGCACGCCGCGCTCGTAGGCGCTTTGCACGGTGCCGCGCCAGTCCACCACGCGGCACATGTTGAAAGCGAGGTCATCGCGCAGCGCTTCGACTTTGCTCACAGGCCGCGCGCGACTGCCGCTCAGATAAGCGATTTTCGGGTTCTTCAGTTCAACCTTGGCGAAGGCCTCGGCAAGCGCCTGCGCCGGTTTTTCCAACAATGGGCAATGCGACGGCACGCTCACCGCCAGCCGCTTCGCCACTCCGGCGCCGCGACTGCGCGCCAGTTCGGCCACTGCTTGCATGGCCTTGTCGCTGCCGGCGATGACCACTTGGTTATCGGCGTTGATGTTGGCCAGATACACCGGCGCATCTTCGCTGTGCACTTGCGCCAGCAGGGTTTCGACGGTGGATAACTGCAAGCCGATGATCGCGGTCATGCCGTAGCCCTGTGGATAAGCCTGTTGCATCAGCTCACCGCGCAGACTGACCAGATGCAGCGCATCGCTGAAACTCAAGGCTCCCGCCACCACTGCTGCCGGGTAGGCGCCGATGGACAGGCCGGCGACGTAATCCGCGCTCAGTTCATCCTGCAACAACTGCCGCGAAGCAGCGACACCGGCGATCAGCAGGCACAGCTGCACCGCTCTGGTCGTGCGCAATGCCTCGGCTGAATCCAGCAGCGCAACATCTTCGCCCAGCACATCACTGGCCTCGGCCAGCGTTTCCCTTGGCAAACGCTGGAGCATGCCGGCTTGCTGCGCGCCCTGGCCGGGAAACACCAACAGGCTGCTCACGCTGCCTGCTCCTGCGGGTTCCACGGATCCGTCACCAGACAGGCCCGATAAGCATTTTTCAGCAGCACTCGGGACGAACCGCTGGCCCATTCCCGCAACGCCACAGCGCCGAACGGCGTCTGCAATTGCATATCGACCCGGCACGCAGTTTGATCAAAAAGCGCGACCAGTTCGCGCGCCTGATCACGGCCGATCATCTGCGGCGCACGCAGAATCAGATCGAGATCACTGGCCGCGTGCATCGCTGCAAAACCACTGGCCAATTCAAACCCGACACTGCCGCTGACACCCCAGACCCAACCGCAGTCATCGAGTATCGGCCGCAGTTGTTTGAGCGCCTGCATCACCGGCAGATCTCGCTCGCACTCAACCTGACAAAGGGCTTCGGGACTGACCCGACAGGCAATCGAATCGAGCGGCATAAACGCCGCCAGCCGCTGCTCGCGCAACACACTACGAACGCCGACCGCGACCAGACCTTCCTCGCTCAAGGCTCGGCGTACCACCACCGGTTGCCCGGCCGCCAGCGCCGCGATCGCCCACGCCGGCGCATCAGCCGGCAACTGCGCCGGGGTCATGCCCCAGAGCAGATCGTGGGCCAGGGGCAGGTTCACCACTGCGCCCTCAGCAACTCGCGGACTTTGCTGGAGGCGGCACGATTGCTCGCACCAAGTCGCCCTTTCAAATCAGTGCTGGTCACATCGCTGATCGCTTGCTTGAGGCACTCAGTCACGCGCGTCAGATCTTCCTCTGTCGGTTGTTCGATCTGCTGCACCGAGAGGGTTTCCCAGAGCAGACCGAGGCTGGCGTAGCTGTCGATGTCATAGGCCATCGGCGGCACGCTGGCGGCAAGCGCTTCCAGTTCCTCGACACTGCGCAAGGTGACCCGCGCCGCCGAGGCTTTGCCCATTGCGTGCACCATCACGCCGGGATCGCGCAAAGCAATCAGGCGATTGGCCTGATAACCGTGGGCGAGAAATGCACCCGACATGGCCTTGCCCACCAGCAGCGCAATCACCGGATGCCCGGCCAGGCGCGCACGGGCATAACTGTCCGCCGCGCCGGCCAGCGCCTGATGAATGCCGAGGGCTTCTTCGCGGCGGCCATACGCCTGGCTCGGCACATCGACAATGGCAATGATCGGGCGCTTCTGTGCGCTGTCGCGGTCGGCGCTGATCGCGTCATCCACAGCCTTGGCCAGACCCCAGCCTTCGAGCAGACCGACCTCGCCATTGCGGGCGCGGGGAAAACGATTGTCCGGGTCGGCGACCACGGCGATAAACCTGCCGAGCTCAGCGTCGGCGACTTTCAACGACGGCGGCAACCCTTCGACGACACTGGCGCCAGCGCTGAGCGCATTGAACCAGTGCAAACCGCGCAATGAATAACCGCTCATGAGCGCTCTCCTTGATACAGATCGCGAACCACCGACGGTTCGATTTGCTTGCCCGTGTCCAGCTTGCCGAGGCGTTGCAGGAACCACTCGGCGCGTTGACTGCGCGGCTGTGCCGGCAGGCCTTGCTGGAGCAGTTGGCCGACCTGCTGACGAATTTGCGCCACGTCATCGGCGACATAACGATCCACCAGACCACTGTGGAAACGCTGTTCGCCGCCGGTCAGGCTCCAGATGAATGGCCGGTCGCGGGAGTCGTATTCCTCGATCCCGGCTTCCTGCTCGATGACTTGCGGGCCGTTCAGACCGAGGCGTGCTTCCTGGGTCACCAGCAAATAACTGCACAGTGCCGCAGCAATCGACATGCCGCCGAAGCAACCGACACTGCCGGCGACCACGCCGACCACCGGTTGGTACTGCTGCAGATCGACAATCGCCGCGTGAATATCGGCAATCGCCGCCAGCCCGAGATTGGCTTCCTGCAAGCGCACGCCACCGGTTTCCAGCAGCAATACGGCGCGGGTGGCGATGCCGTTGCGGTTGTCTTCAGCGGCAAGTTCCAGCGCACCGGCAATCTTCGCCCCGCCGACTTCACCGAGGCTGCCGCCCTGAAACGCACCTTCAATCGCCGCGATGACCACCGGCAAACCGTCGAGGCGGCCCTTGGCGATGATCACGCCGTCGTCGGCTTGCGGCACCACACCTTGGCGCTCAAGCCATGGCGACATGACCCGTTGAAACGGATCGAGCAGTTCGCGAAAGGTCCCGACGTCGAGCAAGGCTTTCGCCCGCTGCCGCGCGCCGAGTTCGACGAAGCTGTGTTTGTTGAGCAACGCTGCGCTGTCAGTCATGGCCGATCTCCTCGAAACCCTGTTCCAGACGCAAGCGCACCACCCCCGGTGTCGCGCCGAAATCGTGGATATCGATGGCCATCGCCGGCGGCGTGGTGCCGTCGAACATCCGCGCAAACAGGTGCTGCCAGCGCTGCTGCGCGCCGTTGACCGAGGTCTGCACGTTGATCGTCAGTTTGCCGGCCAGACCCGGTTCGATCAGCACTTCCAGATCACCTGAGCCGACACAACCGACCAGCGCACGCCCGCGTGGCGGCTGCCCGGCGGGGAATTCAAACGATAGGTTTTCCATCAAAACGCTCCCTGAGAGATGCCGTCGCGCTCGATACGATCGAGCAACAGCGTGGCGGCGAGCAGGTCGGCGGCGCCACCGGGCGAGGCATTCAATGCGATGAGTTGTTGATCCAGTTCGTGCAGGCGCCGACGACCGCTGAGGCTGGCGCTGCCACCGGCATCGAGCACCGCTTGCGCGCCGGCCTGCATGGCGTGCAGACCGGGCTCGCCGGCGCGGTAGAGCACGCAGGTGTCAGCCAGCTCGGTCATGATCGCCAGCAACGCATCAAGCCGGGCGTTCTGTTCGCCGTGGCCGTTGGCGCGACTTTTGTGCAGTTGCGGCAGGCCGCGTTGCAGCACGGACGGGAAGCCCAGTTGCGCTTCCTCGCGAGCACCACGTGCGCCGTAACGCTGGGCAACCTGTGCGCCATGGCTGAGCGGCGTCGGTGCGTAGCGGTCGTCGAGCAGTGCCAGGCGGGCGGCGCACAGGGCGATGGATTTCGGTTGCAGCGCGGCGGCTGTCACCAACAGTCCCAACGCCCAGATCGCACCGCGATGGGTGTTGACGCCGTTGGTGGTCACGAGCATCGCTTGCTCGCCTTCACGGCCGATGCGGCCAATCGCTTCGCGTAACGGCACACCGACTTCGCCGATCTCCAGCGCCGCCTCGGCCATTTCCTTGAATGCCGGCCACAATGCCAGCGCCGACGCGTGCATCAGGCCCAGGTGCAGATCGGTGTGCGCGCCGTTGCCACGACGGTCGACCAGCGCCGGTTTCGGCGACAGATCGGCTTCGTCGATCAAGGCGTCCACCGCCAGATCGGCCAAGCGGTCAGCCAGAGAAAGCGGTTTCGCTTGCAGGTTGAATGCGTGCATTACCAGCTCCTGAATTTGGCGGGCGGGTTGTACAGGCCACCGGACCACTCGACCAGATCGGCGACGCTTTTCGCCGCGAGCAATTCGCGCGTGGCGTCGGTGCGGCGGATGCCGAGGTCTTCGGGCAAGGCGATCAGGCCTTCGCGGCGCATGCGTTCGGTGTCTTTCGGGTTGTGCCGCAGGCCGATGGCGGTAACCCCGGCGACCGCTGCGATCATCGCCTGGCGTTCTTCCAGCGAGCGTGCCTTGTACAGGTAGGCAATGCCTTCTTCGGTAAGCAGGTGGGTAACGTCGTCGCCGTAGATCATGATCGGCGCCAGCGGCATGCCGCTTTTCTTCGCCACTTCCACGGCGTCGAGGGTTTCGACGAAGGTCGGTTTGCCGCCCTCCTGGAAGGTCTCGACCATTTGCACCACGAGTTTCTTGCCACGTTCGAGCATCGGTTGCGGCCCATCGGCGTGGCGCATGTCAAGCCACGCCGGAGTGCCGTGACGGCGGCCGCGCGGATCGTGGCCCATGTTCGGCGCACCACCGAAACCGGCCAGACGGCCCCGAGTCACCGTCGAGGAATGGCCGTCGCCATCGACCTGCAATGTCGCGCCAATAAACAGATCCACCGCGTATTGCCCGGCGAGTTGGCAGACCATGCGGTTGGAGCGCAGCGAACCGTCGCGGCCAGTGAAGAACACATCCGGCCGAGCGGCGATGTAGTTTTCCATGCCCAGTTCGGTACCGAAGCAATGCACGCTCTCGACCCAGCCGCTTTCAATCGCCGGGATCAGCGTCGGGTGCGGATTGAGCGTCCAGTTGCGGCAGATCTTGCCTTTCAGGCCGAGGGATTCGCCGTAGGTCGGCAGGATCAGTTCGATGGCGGCGGTGTTGAAACCGATGCCGTGGTTGAGCGACTGCACGTTGTGTTTTTCGTAGATCCCGCGAATCGCCATCATCGCCATCAACACGTGCACAGGCTTGATATGCCGTGGGTCGCGGGTGAACAGCGGCTCGATGTAGAACGGCTTGTCGGCGACCACGACGAAATCGACCCATGAAGCGGGAATGTCTACGCGGGGCAGTTCGCTGACGTCATCGACCAATTGGTTGACCTGGACGATGACGATGCCATCGCTGAACGCCGCCGGTTCGATCAGTGCGGGAGTGTCTTCGGTGCTCGGGCCGGTGTAGATGTTGCCGGCGCGGTCGGCCATGAAACCGGCCGAGAGCACAACGTTGGGGATCAGGTCCACGACGAGGCGGGCGTAGAGTTCGATGTACGTGTGAATGGCGCCGACTTCGAGCAAGCCATCTTCGAGCAACTGGCTGATGCGCAGGCTCTGGGTGCCGGCGAAGGAGAAATCGAGCTTGCGGGCAATGCCACGTTCGAACAGATCAAGGTGCTCGGAGCGGCCGACGCTGGGCATGATCATGTGCAGATCGTGGAGTTTGGCCGGGTCGGCCTTGGCCAGCGAACGCGAGAGGAAATCCGCCTGCTTCTGGTTGTTGCCCTCCAGCACCACGCGGTCGCCGGGATGGATCAGCGCTTCGAGCGCGGCGACGATCTTGTCGCTGGGCAACACCGCGCCATCGGCGAGCCCGCGCACCTTGTCGAGCCGGCGCTGCTTCTCGTCACGCCGCCGCGTCCAGCGCGAGTCGGGGGAAATTGTTGTTGTCATGCTCACTCCACGGGTTCGCTGTCGTGGAGCCAAGTTAGGCGTGTGTGATGAGGGCATCAATCAAGCTGGGCGGTGAATCATTACGCTGAGCGTAACGTTCAAAAGCTACCCTCACCCTAGCCCTCTCCCGGAGGGAGAGGGAACCGATTGGGGGATGCTTGGGAATGACGCTGACCTGAACCCGTTGTAGTGAATCCATAATCGACTCGGTCATTCAGGTCGATGTAGGACGCGAGACACCTCGATCGGCTCCCTCTCCCTCTGGGAGAGGGCTGGGGTGAGGGGCTTTCAGTCGGTTGGCACCATTTTGTCCAGCACGCGATTCACCGCCATCTCCGCCACCATGACAATCTGCGCGATGCCCTGCAGGGTCTTGCGCTGCGAACCTTCCACGGAAGCGGCGTGGTTGTGCAGCATCACCGTCGCCGAACCCAGGGTTTCACAGGCGTCGGCCAGCAAGGACTCGGTGTCGGCTTCGGGGTTGGCCATGTACAGCGTGTTGGGGGTGTACGGCGGGGCCATGAAGTCAGCGCTGGGCGGGCCGAGGTAATGGTCGAGGGCGCGCTCGGCGGCTTCGTGGAATTTCTTTGAGTCGGGGGATTGGTAGGGCGATGCCGGGTCTTTGGTCGGCGGGTTTGGCGTTACTTTGAACATGAGCTGTGTTCCCGTTGTTGAGCGCCAACCCCTTGGCTACTAAACGAAAGGGAGGCGACTGTACGCAGGTTAGTAGACCGGGGAACTCAGCTTAAACCGGCGCGCCGAAGCGCCCTACGTACAGCCACCATCAAGCTCAGATGCGGAACACCTGTGATGAATGCACGACCAGCTGAATTACCGCGGGCTACTAAACCCGATCACTGGGAATCAGTGACCCGATCCAAGTTACGCAGCAAGCCCTGGGCGCACAAGCCGGCGGATTCTGGCGCAGGCGTAGGCAGCGGCGCAAGGATTTGTAGGCTGGTGCGGCGTAACACTGGGTGTCTTTAAACACCGGCAAGGATTGGCGTTGATCGTTCCCACGTTCTGCGTGGGAATGCCTCCACGGACGCTCCGCGTTCGGCTCTTGATGGGACGCGGAGCGTCCCGGGCTGCATTCCCACGCGGAGCGTGGGAACGATCAAGCGAAAGCCTTGGATCAGCGGGCCAATCCCGCATCCACCAACAACTTCTCCAGCCCCAACAAATCCGGCACCTTGGCCACCTGCTCGCCCACCTGCACCGCCGCCTGCTCCAGCGCGCACAACGGCACATCGACGTAACTCAACTGACTGTCGAGCTTGTACGACCGAGGAATCCCCTGCACCAACAGGGCGATGAATCTCAGCTCGGGCAAGCCGCCCAGCGCATTCAGAATCACGATCCGCGCCCGTTCGCCGATGACGATTTTCTGCCCGCAGGCCGATTCGAAACTGATCAGCGGAATCTGCCGCTCGCGCCACGTTACCCGGCCCAGGTACCACGGCGGCGTGTCGAGATCGAAGGCGCTGGCCTGGTAGTCGATCAGCTCGGCGATGGCGACATTCGGCAGGATCAGGTTGCGATCGGCCAGCGGCAGCAGCAGCCCG
Source organism: Pseudomonas sp. Sample_11 (assembly GCF_004307505.1). Taxonomy (NCBI): domain Bacteria; kingdom Pseudomonadati; phylum Pseudomonadota; class Gammaproteobacteria; order Pseudomonadales; family Pseudomonadaceae; genus Pseudomonas; species Pseudomonas sp. Sample_11. The sequence goes on along the minus strand of NZ_RCOD01000008.1, from coordinate 58,759 downwards.
GTGAGCTGGCTGGTGCGCGGGTTGTGCCGGTGCTCATGCATGTTTCTTGCTCCACTGGGCGATGCTCTCCAGCAACACCGATTCCTGATACGGCTTGCCGAGGTAGTCGTTGACGCCGATGGCCATGGCGCGGTCGCGGTGTTTCTGGCCGGTGCGCGAGGTGATCATGATGATCGGCAAGTGGCGCAGGCGTTCGTCGGCGCGCACCTGGGTGGCGACTTCGAAGCCGTCCATGCGCGGCATTTCGATGTCGAGCAGCATCAGGTCGGGCAGGTGCTCTTCGAGCAGCAGCATCGCATCGACACCGTCCTTGGCGGTCAGCACGTTCATGCCGTGACGTTCGAGCAAACGGCTGGTGACCTTGCGCACCGTTACCGAGTCATCGACGACCATGATCAGCAGCGGCTTGTGCGGCTCGCTGTCGATCTCCGTGGCCTTCGGTTCCTGCGCCAGGCGCGCCTGCATCGCCCGGATCGGTGCGAGCAGATCCAGAATCAACACCACCCTGCCATCGCCGAGAATCGTCGCCCCCGACACGCCCTGCACCGCCGCGAATTGCGGGCCGAGGCTCTTGACCACGATCTCGCGGGTGCCGGCCATGGAGTCGACCAGCACCGCAACATGGCGGTCGTTGCAATGCACCAGCAGCACCGGCAACGGCAGGTTCTGCCCGAGCAGTTTCGGCCGTGGCGCAGTCTTCAACAGCTCGCCGAGGTAGCACAGTTCATAACGCTGGCCGGCGTATTGATAACTCGGCGGATCCTGACGGAAGTGCCCTTCCAGATCATTCGGCAACACGCGCACGATGCCTTCGATGGTGTTCAGCGGGATCGCGTACTGATCCTCAGCGCACTGCACCATCAGCGCGCGGTTGACCGACACGGTGAACGGCAGGCGAATGCGGAAATGCACGCCCTGCCCCGGCACCGAATCGATGCTCATGCTGCCGCCGAGTTGGCGCACTTCTTCGTGGACCACGTCCATGCCGACGCCACGCCCGGAAATCTGGGTGATCTTTTCCGCCGTGGAGAAACCCGGCTGGAGAATGAACTGCAACACATCGCGGTCGCTGATCTCGGCGTCGGGCGCCAGCAGACCGCGCTTGATCGCCTTGCGCCGCACGGCTTCCAGCGGCACACCGGCGCCGTCATCGCGGATGTCGAAAACCATGTCGCCGCCCTCGCGCGACAGATCGAGGGTGATCTGCCCTTGCGCCGGTTTACCCGCCGCCAATCGCACCTCGGCAGATTCGAGGCCATGGTCGACGGCATTGCGCAGCATGTGTTCCAGCGGCGCGGCCATGCGCTCCAGCACGTTGCGATCCATCTCGCCATCAGCGTTGCCGACGACGAATGCGACATCCTTGCCCAGCTCTTCGGCGACCTGCCGCACGATGCGTTTCAGACGCGGGACCATGCGTTCGAACGGCACCATGCGCGTGCGCATCAGGCCTTCCTGCAATTCGGTGTTGATCCGCCCCTGTTGCTGCAACAGGTTCTCCGCATCGTGGTTGCGGCGGTCGAGGGTTTCCTTGAGGTCGAGCAGGTCCGAGGCGGATTCGAACAGCGCCCGCGACAGTTGCTGGAGCTGCGAATGGCGGTCCATTTCCAGCGGATCGAAATCTTCGTAACCGAGGCGTTCGCCATCGACTTGCTGGCGGCTGAGAATGCGCCCCTGGGTTTCGGTGTCGAGGCGGCGCAACTGATCGCGCATGCGCTCGATGGTGGTTTCCATCTCGTTGAGAGCAATCTGCGCATCGTTGACTTGCTGCTCGATCCGTCCGCGAAAGATCGAGGTTTCCCCGGCCAGATTGACCAGTTCATCAAGCAGCTCGGACGAGACCTTGACCATGTCCGCGCCAGCATCGGCGCTCGGCGGCGCGGCCTCGGGCTTGATGACTGGAGCCGGCGCCGGCGGCGCTTCAACCTGCACCGGGTGACTGAAATTCTGGATGGCGCTGATCAGCCGATCGGCCGGCGGGCACGGTTGCCCGGCGCGCACGCCATCGAGCATTTGCGCCAGTCGGTCATGGCCACGCTGCACCAGCGCGAACAGTTCGGCAGACGGTTGCAGCGCACCGGTGGAGAGGCTTTCGTAGAGAAATTCCAGCTCATGGGCGAGGTCGCCGATCGGGCCGATTTCGACCATCCGCGCGCCACCCTTGAGGGTGTGCAGATCGCGCAGCAGGGTTTCGATTTCCTGACGGTTGCCCGGCTCGGCCTGCCAGCGCAACAGCGCGGCGCCGGAGCTTTCGATGATGTCGAAACCTTCTTCGAGGAAGATTTCCAACAGTTCCGGATCATGCCCGGCGTTGTCGTGTTCGACCGCTGCGGGGGCAGATTCGCTGGCGGCCTGGCCCTGACGCAACTGACGGATCGCGTCGATCAAATCCTGTGCCGGAGTCAGCGCTTGATGCGCTTGCAGTTGCTCCAGCATCAGTGCCAAACGCTCATGACTGTGCTGCAACAAACCTTCGAGCGCGGTGCTGTGGTTGTAGCGTCGATCGACCAGCCCTTCGTAGAGATTTTCCAGTTCCTGGGCGAGATCGCCGACGGCCTCGACCTCGGCCATGCGCGCGCCGCCCTTCAGCGTGTGCAAGTCGCGCTGCAATGACGACAGCGGCGCGGCGTTGTCCGGGTCCTTGAGCCAGCGCTGCAAGGCTTGCCCCGCGCTGTCGAGAATGTCCACCGCCTCTTCGAGGAAGATTTCGACAATTTCGTCGTCCGGCTCGAGGGCGGCAACCGATTGCTGCAATTGCGCGGTGGCGCTGCCCAGCTCGCGAATGTCCAGGGTGCGGCTGCCATCGCTGCGGATCAGGCCCATCGCCGCCGGGTCGAGGCCTTCGTCGAGCAGATCCTGCAAGGCGCGAATACGCTCCGGTTGCGCGGTGATTTCCTGGCCGGCAGCGAGTTCGTCGAGCATGTTGATCAACGCTTCGTGGGCCAGTTGCGCTTCGTGGAAAAACCGCTCGCTGACCGCCAGGCTGCTTTCTTCCACCGCGCCATACAGGTCGAGCAAGGCTTCGCACAAGCCATCGACCGCCTGCAGATCGGCCAGATGCGCACCTTCGCCCAGAGTGGTCAGCTCATCGAGCAAGGCGCTGAGTTCCTGGCGTTCGCCGGGGTGCTGCTGCCAGCGCTGCAAAAGGTTTTCGGCGTCGAGGAGGATGTCCATGCCCTGGGCGAGGAAGTTGTTGATCAGTTGCGGATCGCGCTTGAGGCGCAGGCCGCTGTCAGCGCCATCGGAACTGGCTTGCAGGCGCTCGGCGAGCAGCGCTTCGGTGCGTTTGATCAGCGACTGCGCACCGACAATCGGCGCCAGCGGATCGTGTTTGAGCTGGCGCAGGCCGACGCGGAACAAGCCCTCGGCTTCGAGCAGCAATTCGACCTCGTCCAGATCCAGCGGCAACTGATGCGCCTTGAACTCGCGGGCCAGTTGATCCAGCGAAGCCGCCAGTTCGGCCATCGGCAATACGCCGGCCATCGAGGCACTGCCTTTGAGCGTGTGCAGCGCCCGTTGCAGTTCGTCGCTGGCCGGCAACGGCACCTGTTCGGCGGCCTGATCGAGGAAACGGTTGAGGCTCGCGAGGTGGGTTTCGGCTTCTTTGCGGAAGATTTCCAGCAGCAGCGGATCAAGCGCGGCGACATCATCGGTATCTTCGGCTGCCAGCGGCTCATCGCCTTTGGCCAACGCGTGGGCGCGGGCGGCGAGTTGGTCAACATCGTTGCGCTGGCGCTGACGCTGGGTGGCGAATTCGTTGATCAGCTCGGGCAGCAGCAACAGCGTGTCGCCGAGCAATTGGCGCAGCACTGCGCCGGGTTCGACGCTTTGTTCGAGCACGCGGTTGAGCAGGTTTTCCACCGCCCAGGCCAGTTCGCCAAGGACCAACGCGCGGACCATGCGCCCGCTGCCCTTCAAGGTATGGAAGGCCCGACGCAGCTCAATCAGGGCGGCGCGGTCCTGGGGATTGGCGGTCCAGCGCGGCAGGTATTCGTGGAGGACTGCGAGAACTTCGTCGGTCTCTTCGAGGAATACTTCGCGCAGTTCATCGTCGACCGGTTCTTCATCGGCCGGCGGCGGCATCAGGCTGTCGGGGCTGTTGCGCGCCGGCGGGTTGAGCGCCGACAGCGGGCTGGCCAGCACTTCGGCCAGCGACTGCACGACGTCAGGGTCGTCGAGCGCTTGCAGATCCTGCATGAGCTGCGCTTCGCTGGGGCTGAGCACCTCATCGAGCACCGGCACCTGCGCTTCGCCGGGCTGCTCGTTGGCGAAGAAGCCGAGGCTGGCGAGGCTGTTTTGCGCGACATCGAGCAGATGTTCGGCGGGCGCCTGCGGGTCGTCGCTCAGGCGTTCGAGGTAATACTCGAGGCTGCTGATCACATCGGCCAGATGATCGAGTTGTTCCCAGCCCGGTTCGTGGGCATCGAGCATCAAATGCTCGCGAATGAAACCGTTGCAGGCCTCGACCAGACTCGCTGCGCGGGCCAGCGGAATCATCGCCAGCGCGCCGCGCACCTGTGTCAGCAGATCGGGCAGCGATTGCAGATGCTGGCGGTCCCAATCGGCGTCGATGTAATCGACGATCATGTCCTTGGCCTGTTGCAGGCAGATGCGCGCTTCCTTGATCACGATCTGATGGATCTGCGTCAGGTCGGTGGTCGGCAGGCGCGCGTCTTCGGCGCTTTGCGTCTCCACCGTGCCGACCATGCCGGCCAGCGTCGCTTCGACGTAGAGCAAGGCCCCGGCGACGTCCATGAGAATCGCGTCGTTCGGTTCGCGCTGGCCTTGGGCGAGGCTGAGCACCACTGCCAGTTGGTCGATGATGACTTTGCGCGGCTGGCCGAAACCCAGTACCGCGAGGGTGTCGGCGATCTGTCGCAGCGGCGCGAGCAGGCTGTCCAGATCCGAAGCGTGCTGGCGGTCACTGCGCACGAACAGATCGAGGCGCTCCTTGACCCGCACCAGCTCTTCGCACAGCGCCGCCAGCACCGAGCGCATGGCATCGCGGTCGGGGCCGGCGAGGCGCGCGCGTTCTTCATCGACCATCGCGCTGTCGGGCAACGCGTCGTCCAGGGAGTAGTGATCTTTCATGGTCAGCATCTGCCCGGTGGGATGTTCGGCTTTGGCAATATAGAACAACAGGCTTTTCAGCAGCTCGGCCGGCGCCGGTTGATTGAGCCCGACGATGCCCTGCTCGAGCAGGCGCTTGAGCTCTTGGTCGGCGTCCTTGAACAGGCTGCGCAGCGCCGGACTGTTGGCGATGACGCCCTCGCGCATGCCCTCGACCAATGCCGAGGCGACCTGCCACAACGGGCTCAACGGCGCGTCGCCGCTCAGCGCTTCGAGACGGCTGAAGACTTTGGCCAGATAGCCAAGGTGCGTCTGGTCGTCCTGTTCGCGCAGCAGACCGACCAGAGCCATTTGCAGCATCTGCCGCAGTTTGCGCAGTACGTTCGGCAGATCGGGCGGTTCCAGCGCGGCGAGTGCCTCGTCGCCGAGCGGCGCCAGCTCGGGCAGTGGCGGGCTGAACAGGCTGGTTTCCGCCAGCAGGCTTTCACCGCGAGCGCTGCGCAGGTCGTTGATCAGCGGCAGCACCACCAGCGGCAGGTCGCGGCGGGCGCTCTGCACGCGGTCGAGGTAAAGCGGCAGTTGCCCCAGGGCTTGCAGCATCAGGTGCAAGGCTTCGTCGCGGTGCGGCACGCGTTGATGTTGCAGGGCTTCGACCAGATGCTCCATTTCTTCGGCCAGTAACGCTGCGCCGTAGAACTCGACCATTTGCAGGCTGCCGTGGACCTGATGAATGTAGGCCAGGCACTCGTCCAGCCCGGGGAAGGCCTGCGGATCGTCGAGCACGGCTTCGATCGCCTGATGCGCCAGCTTCAGCGTTTCGGCAATTTCGCCCTTGACCCATTCCAGGGCCACGTAGTCGTGCCGATCACCCATAACCACTCCACTCACGCTTTATCTGTCGCCGCCGGCAAGGTGAAACCGGACACCGAACGGCGCAACTGACTGGCCATTTTCGCCAGGTTGCCGATGCTCTCGGCGGTGGCCGTGGACCCCGACGAAGTCTGCGAGGTGATCTGCTGGATCACGTTCATCGTCAGCGAGATCTGCCCGGCCGAAGACGTCTGCTGTTGCGCCGCGTTGGAAATGCTCTGGATCAGCGCCGCGAGGGTCTTGGACACGCCTTCGATTTCTTCCAGGGCCACACCGGCATCCTGCGCCAGTCGCGCGCCGCGCACCACTTCGGTGGTGGTCTGCTCCATGGAAATCACCGCTTCGTTGGTGTCGGCCTGAATCGCCCGCACCAGGGTTTCGATCTGCCGGGTCGCGGCGGACGAACGCTCGGCCAGCCGCTGCACTTCGTCGGCAACCACGGCAAAACCGCGCCCGGCGTCGCCGGCCATCGATGCCTGGATCGCCGCGTTGAGGGCGAGAATGTTGGTCTGGTCGGCGATGTCATCGATCAGGCTGACGATGTCGCCGATTTCCTGGGACGACTCGCCGAGGCGCTTGATGCGCTTGGCGGTGTCCTGAATCTGTTCGCGGATGTTGTCCATGCCGTGGATGGTGTTGTGCACCACCTCGTTGCCTTTGTTGGCGATTTCCACGGAACGCTCGGCCACCGCCGACGATTCGGCAGCGTTGGCCGAGACCTGATCGATGGACTCGGCCATGTCGCTGATCGCTGTCGAGGCTTCGGAAATCTGCTGCGCCTGTTGCTCCGAGGCTTGGGCCAGATGCATGGCGGTGGCCTGGGTTTCCTGCACCGCAGCGGCAACCTGGCCGGCGGTGAGGTTGATGGTGGCGACCAGATCGCGCAATTGGTCGACGGAATAGTTGATCGAATCGGCGATGGTGCCGGTGAAGTCTTCGGTCACCGAGGCGGTCACGGTGAGGTCGCCATCGGCGAGGTCTTCGATTTCGTCGAGCAGGCGCATGATCGCGTTCTGGTTGCGCTCGTTCTTCTCGGCGGTCTCGCGCAATTGGCGATTGGTTTCGCGGACCATGACCAGACCGATGAGGATGATCGAGGCCAGTGCCAGCAAGCCCAGCACATAGCCGCCAATGGTGTCGGTGTTGCGCCCGCCGGCCAGGTGCTCGAACCCGGTGGCCAAGTGCGAGGCTTCGTCGAGCAGGGTTTGCGACAGGGTGAAGATGTTGCTGGCCGACTCGCGCACCTTGAACAGCTCAGGCGAGGTTTCGAGGATTTCATCCACGGAGCCGGAAACGAACTGGAACAGCTCGGAGATTTCGCTCAAACGCGCACGGGCGTCGCGGTCTTCGACCTGGCTGATTTTCAGCGCCGGGTTGCCCTGCAACATGCCGTTGAGCACCAGACCGAAACGCGCGGCATCGCGGCCAAAGGCGTCGGCGGCCTGCTGCGAGTTTTCGTCACCGGCAAGCACCGTGTTGACGGCACCGAGGATGCGTTCGGCAAGCAACGATTGCCGTTGCGCCATTGCCACCTGCGCCGCCGGGGCGCCGCGCTGGAGGAGGATTTCCACGACTTTTTCGTATTCGATCTGCAACTGCGGCACGGTTTCGGCCAGCGTCGCGGCGACTTGATGCAGCGACAGCACGGTCTGTTCGCTGGTGAGGATCGCATCGGTGTTTTTCAGCAGGCGCTCCCAGTCCATCTGCACCGCGCGCATTTCCGGGCGCACGGCGACGGGTGCCGGTGGCAGGCCGGTGTTCGGGTCACCCTTTTTCAGGTAACCCCAGCGCTGGGCGAAATCGTTGCGCGCATCGCTGAGCAGTTTGAACGCCGCAGCCTTGCCCGCCGCCGCTTCGGTGGCGTTCTTGGCAATGCGTTGCGAAAGCACGCGCAGTTCGCCGGCATGGCCGATGTACTGCTTGTCGTAGTTCGCCTGGGTGTTGAGGTACGCGAAGTTGGCGAACAGCAGCATGATGAACACGATCAGTGCGATAAACAGCACGATGATCTGTGCGCGACTGCGCGATGCTTCTGCCGACTTGCCTGTTTTTGCTTTTGTCATCGGTCCTCGCCTATGAAACCTGCCATGGCCCTTGTGGGAGCGAGCCTTGTGGCGAGGGGATTTATCCCCGTTCGGCTGCGAAGCAGTCGCAAAAATATCGCATGCACTGACGGTGTCAGGCATTGCAGTTTTTGGGGCCGCTGCGCGACCCAACGGGGATAAATCCCCTCGCCACATGGCCCGCGTCCACATGGGTTCTGTTGTTCGTGCTAAAGAGCCACACCCATGAACACCGGAGATCTGGCCAGTGCAAACAGGCTGAACACCCGCCAGTTCTGTTCGCGGCGGAAATAGCCTTTGACGAATTCGGCCTTGGAGCCCTGGCGCTTGCTGATCGACAGCGGCTCGAAACTGCCCTGTTCGAAATGCTGCAAGCCGATGACTTCGTCGACCATTACCCCGGCGAACACGTCTTCATGCTCCACCACCAATACCCGCCGCTGTTTGCGCAACGGCGACAGTTCATGGCCGAAGAAGCCGCACAGGTCCATGATCGGCAGCAGCCGCCCGCGCAGGTTAGCCACACCCTTGACCCACGGCTTGACCCCGGGCAACTGGGTGAAGCGCGGTTCATGCAGGACTTCGCTGACTTCGCCCATCGGCGCCACATACCAATGCTCGCCGAGGCGAAAGCCGATGCCGCTCCAGCGATCCGGGCGCGCCGCTTGCGACGGCAGGTCGGCTGCCAGCAGGCGGCAGCGCTGGTCGATCTGCCAGAGCAGTTCGAACGCGGTCAGCGATTCGTTCATGATCGCGCGATCAGCCGTTGAGTACGTTGTTCAGGGTCTTGATCAGGGTGTCTTCGTCGACCGGTTTGGTCAGGTAATCCTTGGCGCCCTGGCGGGTGCCCCAGACCTTGTCGGTCTCCTGATCCTTGGTGGTGATGATGATCACCGGGATGTGCGCCGTGTCGGCATCCTTGGTCAACTGGCGGGTCGCCTGAAAACCGTTGAGGCCGGGCATGACGATGTCCATCAGCACCGCGTCGGGTTTTTCCTGACGGGCCAGGGCCACGCCGTCGGCGCCGTTCTCGGCCTTGAGCACTTCATGGCCGTGCTTTTCGAGCATGCCGGTGAGTTTGTACATTTCAGTCGGCGAATCATCGACGATCAGGATACGTGCCATGGTCTTCCCCATTTTTCTGGTCGACTGCCGGCCCGCTGGCCGAGCGTCACTGTGCGTGTCTTACTGCGGCAAAACGGCGGCGAAGCCCGGAACATGGGCCTGGATCGCGTTGAGCAGTTCTTCTTTGCTGAACGGCTTGGTCAGAAATTGATCAGAGCCGACAATCCGCCCCTTGGCCTTGTCGAACAGACCGTCCCTGGACGACAGCATGATCACCGGCGTCGCCTTGAAGGCGCTGTTGTTCTTGATCAGGGCGCAGGTCTGATAACCGTCCAGACGCGGCATCATGATGTCGACAAAGATGATCCCGGGATGGTGGTCGGCAATCTTCGCCAGCGCATCGAAACCGTCGATGGCGGTGATCACTTCGCAACCGACATTCTTCAACAATGTTTCGGCGGTGCGGCGAATCGTTTTCGAGTCGTCGATCACCATGACCTTCAAGGCGCTGGACTGCTGTTCCATAAGAGGGTTCTACCGTCGCCTTTGCGAATCAAATTGTCCGTTTTGCTGTGAATAATGGCCTGAAACCCTTGAAACCCATGGGGCGGCGCGATCTGCCAGCCTTTTTAGCACAGTCTCCAGATGCAATCTATCGACGGGTTTTTCCTTGACCCGAAACCCGCCCGGCGCCACTCTGGCGGCACTTTTTCAATACCGATCCGGTAGCCAAATTTCGAGGAAAACCCAATGAGCGTTCGCGTCGGGATTGTCATGGACCCTATCGCCAGCATCTCCTATAAAAAGGATAGCTCGCTGGCCATGCTGCTGGCCGCGCAGAAGCGTGGCTGGGAACTGTTCTACATGGAACAGAAAGACCTGTATCAGGCCGAAGGCCAGGCGCGGGCGCGGATGAGCCCGCTGAAAGTCTTCGCCAACCCGGACAAATGGTTCGAACTGGACGCCGAACAGGACAAGCTGCTGAGCGACCTGGACGTGATCCTGATGCGCAAGGATCCGCCGTTCGACATGGAATTCGTCTATTCCACTTATTTGCTGGAACAGGCCGAAGCCGCTGGCGTGCTGGTGGTGAACAAGCCGCAGAGCCTGCGCGACTGCAATGAAAAGCTGTTCGCTACGCTGTTTCCGCAGTGCACGCCGCCGACCATCGTCAGCCGCCGCCCGGACGTATTGCGTCAGTTCGCCGACCGTCACGGTGACGTGATCCTCAAGCCGCTGGACGGCATGGGCGGTTCGTCGATCTTCCGCCATACCGCCGGCCACCCGAACCTCTCGGTGATCCTCGAAACCCTGACCCTGCACGGCAAGCAGCAGATCATGATTCAGGGCTACCTGCCGGCGATCGTCGATGGCGACAAGCGCATCCTGATGATCGATGGCGAGCCGGTGGATTACTGCCTGGCGCGGATCCCGGCCATGGGCGAAACCCGTGGCAACCTCGCCGCCGGTGGCCGTGGCGAAGCGCGTCCGCTGACCGAGAAGGATCGCTGGATCGCCGCCCAGGTCGGCCCGACCTTGCGCGAGAAAGGCCTGCTGTTTGTCGGCCTCGACGTGATCGGCGAGCACCTGACCGAAATCAACGTCACCAGCCCGACCTGCATCCGCGAAATCGACAATGCGTTCGGCACTGATATCGGCGGCATGCTCATGGATGCTATCGAAAAGCAGCTGCAAGCTTCGAGCCGCAAGCCACAAGCTTGAAGCCGGCCCGCGTCAGCTTGAAGCTTGAAGCTTGAAGCTGCCCCTATGCAGCTTGTCGCTTGAAGCTCGTAGCTTGCAGCTAAAAACCAACATTGCGTTATCATGCCGAGCCCAAAAAAACGCGATGTTGGTTTTTCTACGATGACTCTGCCGTCCGATCTGCCCGCTGAACTCGCCCATCGTGGCGTGCGCCCGGCCGATCGCCTCGGTTTTACCCTGTTTCTCGCGGCGCTGATTCACCTGGCGCTGCTGCTCGGCGTCGGTTTCACCATGGTCGAGCCGCAGCAGATCAGCAAAACCCTGGAAATCACCCTGGCCACCTTCAAGGCCGAGAAGAAGCCGGAAAAGGCAGATTTTCTCGCTCAGGAAAACCAGGAAGGCAGCGGCACGCTGGACAAGAAGGCCCTGCCCAAGACCACCGAAGTCGCGCCGTTCCAGGACAATCAGGTCAAAAAGGTCACCCCGCCGCCCGCCGCCAAGCCAGTGGTGCAGGAAGCCGCCCCGAAGGCAGCGGTGACCACCGTTGCGCCGAAACCGAAAAAGGCGCCGACCAAGAAAGAAGAAAGCAAAACCGAAGTCAAACCGACCGTCGACGCGCCGGTGTTCGACAGCTCGCAGTTGTCCAGCGACATCGCCAGCCTCGAGGCGGAGCTGGCCAAGGAACAACAGCTGTACGCCAAGCGCCCGCGCATCCACCGACTGAGCGCGGCCTCGACCATGCGCGACAAGGGCGCGTGGTACAAGGACGACTGGCGCAAGAAGGTCGAGCGCATCGGCAACCTCAACTACCCCGAAGAAGCACGGCGCAAGCAGATCTACGGCAATTTGCGCCTGATGGTCTCGATCAATCGCGACGGTTCGCTGTATGAAGTGCTGGTGCTCGAATCCTCCGGCCAGCCGCTGCTCGATCAGGCGGCGCAGCGCATCGTCCGCCTGGCCGCGCCGTTTGCACCGTTTACCGGTGATCTGTCGGACATCGACCGCCTGGAAATCATCCGCACCTGGAAATTTGCGCGGGGCGACAAGCTCTCCAGCAATTAAGAGCAAAATCAAAAGATCGCAGCCTTCGGCAGCTCCTACAGTGGGCCTGCGTACACCCTGTAGGAGCTGCCGAAGGCTGCGATCTTTTAAAGCCTCAGCTTGTCAGTTCGCCCTTGCGACGCCACACTAGCGCTCATGAAAAACGTCAGCCCCAGCTACCTCAAGCATCACTTCCTGATCGCCATGCCACACATGGCCGACCCGAACTTTGCCCACACCTTGACCTACATCGTCGAGCACACGGCCAATGGCGCGATGGGGCTGGTGGTCAACAGGCCGCAAGACTTGAACCTGGCCGACATCCTCGAACAGCTGCGCCCGGACATCGAGCCGCCGGCGCGTTGCCAGGATGTGCCGATCTTCATCGGCGGGCCGGTGCAGACCGATCGCGGTTTTGTCCTGCACCCGGCGGGCCAGACCTTCCAGGCCACGGCGCAGCTGGACGGCGACCTGGCCCTGTCGACTTCGCAGGACGTGCTGTTCGCCATCGCTGACGGCGTCGGCCCCGCGCAGAGCCTGATCACCCTCGGTTACGCCGGTTGGGAAGCCGGGCAACTGGAAGCCGAACTGGCCGACAACGCCTGGCTGACCTGCCCGTTCAACGCCGACATCCTGTTCAACACCCGCAGCGAATTGCGCCTGGAAGCGGCAGCGCGGCACCTGGGCATCGACCTCAATCTGCTCACCAGCCAGGCGGGTCACGCCTGATGGCCCTGCGCCTGATTCTCGGCTTCGACTACGGCACCAAACAGATCGGCGTCGCGGTCGGCCAGGTCATCACCGGCCAGGCCCGCGAGCTGTGCACCCTCAAAGCACAGAATGGTGTGCCGAACTGGGATCAGGTCGAAGCGCTGATAAAAGAATGGAAACCCGACGCCGTGGTGGTCGGCCTGCCGCTGAACATGGACGGCACGCCCAGCGAGATGTGCGTGCGCGCGGAGAAATTCGCCCGCCGCCTCAACGGCCGCTACAACCTGCCCTTCTATACCCACGACGAACGCCTGACCACTTTCGAAGCCAAGGGCGAGCGACTGGTGCGTGGCGGGCAGAAAGGCAGTTACCGCGACAACCCGGTGGACGCCATCGCCGCCGCCCTGTTGCTGCAGGGCTGGCTCGATGAAAACACTGCATTGTTTGAATCCTGACAAGCGCTTCGGCGCTTTTCTTTTGGTTATAAACCGAGCTTCGTCCGGCAGGACGCAGCGCGGAATCACGAAGGAGCAACCATGAGCCTGCCCAATCCCGCCGATCTGATCAGCCAGATGGCGACCCGCCTCAAGGCGCACCTTGCCCAGCGTGACATCAGCGAACCGCGTTACATCGGCATCCGCACCGGCGGCATCTGGGTCGCGCAGGCGCTGCTCAAGGAACTGGCCAGCGATGCGCCACTGGGCACGCTGGATGTGTCCTTCTACCGCGACGACTTCAGCCAGAACGGCCTGCACCCGCAAGTGCGCCCGTCCGCCCTGCCCTTCGAGATCGAAGGCCAGCATCTGGTGCTGATCGACGACGTGCTGATGAGCGGTCGGACCATCCGCGCCGCCATGAATGAACTGTTCGATTATGGCCGTCCGGCCAGCGTCACCCTGGTCTGCCTGCTGGACCTGGACGCCGGTGAGCTGCCGATCCGCCCGAACGTGGTCGGCGCCACCCTGACCCTGGCCGGCAACCAGCGGGTCAAGTTGTCCGGCCCCGAGCCGCTGACGCTCGAACTGCAAGACGTCACCCTTTAATCCGCCCTATTGAGAGTCCCCCTCGCGATGACGCCTCTAGATACCAAGCGCCCGCTGCAGCTCAATGATCAGGGCCAGCTGCGCCACTTCCTCTCGCTCGACGGTTTGCGCCGCGAGTTGCTGACGGAAATCCTCGACACTGCCGACTCGTTCCTTGAAGTCGGCGCCCGGGCGGTGAAGAAGGTCCCGTTGCTGCGCGGCAAGACCGTGTGCAACGTGTTCTTCGAAAACTCCACGCGCACCCGCACCACTTTCGAACTGGCGGCCCAACGGTTGTCGGCAGACGTGATCACCCTGAACGTGTCGACATCGTCGGCGAGCAAGGGCGAAACGCTGCTCGATACCCTGCGCAACCTTGAAGCGATGGCCGCCGACATGTTCGTCGTGCGCCACGGCGACTCGGGCGCGGCGCACTTCATCGCCGAGCATGTCTGCCCGCAGGTGGCGATCATCAACGGCGGCGACGGCCGGCATGCGCACCCGACCCAGGGCATGCTCGACATGCTCACCATCCGTCGGCACAAGGGCGGTTTCGAAAACCTCTCGGTGGCGATCGTCGGCGACATCCTCCATTCGCGGGTGGCGCGCTCGAACATGCTCGCGCTGAAGACCCTCGGCTGCCCGGACATCCGCGTGATCGCGCCGAAAACCCTGCTGCCGATCGGCATCGAGCAATACGGCGTCAAGGTCTACACCGACATGGCTGAAGGCCTGAAAGACGTCGACGTGGTGATCATGCTGCGTCTGCAACGTGAGCGCATGACCGGCGGCCTGCTGCCCAGCGAAGGCGAGTTCTATCGCCTGTTCGGCCTGACCACCGCACGTCTGGCCGGAGCCAAACCCGATTGCATTGTCATGCACCCGGGGCCGATCAACCGTGGTGTGGAGATCGAGTCGGCGGTGGCCGACGGCCCACACTCGGTGATCCTCAATCAAGTGACCTACGGCATCGCGATTCGTATGGCCGTGCTGTCCATGGCCATGAGCGGGCAGACTGCGCAACGTCAATTCGAGCAGGAGAACGCCCAGTGAAGCTCAGCATTCTCGGCGCACGCGTCATCGATCCCTGCGGCGGCCTGGATCAAATCACCGACATCCACGTTGAAGCCTGCAAGATCGTCGCCCTCGGCGCCGCACCGGCCGGTTTCAGCGCAGTGGAAACCATCGATGCCCATGGCCTGGTGGCCGCGCCTGGCCTGGTCGACCTCAACGTCGCCCTGCGCGAGCCGGGCTACAGCCGCAAAGGCTCGATCGTCAGCGAAACCCGCGCCGCCGCTGCCGGTGGCGTGACCAGCCTGTGCTGCCCGCCGAAAACCAGACCGGTGCTCGACACATCCGCCGTGGCTGAGCTGATCCTCGACCGCGCCCGCGAGGCCGGCAATACCAAAGTGTTCCCGATTGGCGCGCTGAGCAAAGGCCTCGACGGCGAACAACTGGCCGAACTGGTCGCGCTGCGCGACGCCGGTTGCGTGGCGTTCGGCAACGGTCTGGAAAGCTTTCGCAACAGCCGCACCCTGTGCCGGGCGCTGGAATACGCAGCGACTTTCGACCTGACGGTGATCTTCAACTCGCAGGATCACGATCTGGCCGAGGGCGGTCTCGCCCACGAAGGCGCGGTCGCCAGTTTCCTAGGCCTGCCGGGCATCCCGGAAACCGCCGAAACCGTGGCGCTGGCTCGCGATCTGCTGCTGGTCGAGCAGACCGGCGTGCGTGCGCATTTCAGCCAGTTGACCAGTGCGCGCGGTGTGGCGCTGATTGCTCAGGCGCAGGCCCGTGGCTTGAAGGTAACGGCGGATGTTGCGTTGTATCAGCTGATCCTGACTGACGAAGCGCTGATCGACTTCAACAGCCTCTACCACGTGCAACCGCCGCTGCGCACCCGCGCCGACCGCGATGGTCTGCGTGAAGCGGTGAAATCCGGGGTGGTCTCTGCCATTTCCAGCCATCACCAGCCCCACGAGCGCGACGCCAAACTGGCACCGTTCGGCGCCACCGAGCCGGGCATCAGCAGTGTTGAGTTGCTGCTGCCGCTGGCGATGACGCTGGTTGAGGATGGTTTGCTCGATCTGCCGACGCTGCTGGCACGTCTGAGCGCAGGCCCGGCTGAAGCGCTGCGCCTGCCGGCGGGCAAACTGGCGGTAGGTGGTGCGGCGGATATCGTGCTGTTCGATCCGAAGGCATCGACGGTGGCCGGTGAACACTGGCTGTCGAAGGGCGAGAACTGCCCGTTCATCGGGCACAGTCTGCCGGGTGTCGTTCGCTATACGCTGGTGGATGGGCGGATTACTCACAAGGCCTAAAAAGCAAAAGATCGCAGCCTTCGGCAGCTCCTACTTTGGAATGCATTTCCCTGTAGGAGCTGCCGCAGGCTGCGATCTTTTGATCTGGCAAAAACTTACTGGAAGGCGCCGCGATTCTGCGCGTTGCGCACCGACACCTGATCGTTCAGGGTCCAGAAGTCATACAGCACGCCAATAAAGAACAACCCGCCGGTCAGCAGATACAGCAGGCCGCTGATCCATTTGCCCTGATACATCCGGTGCACGCCGAACACACCGAGGAAAGTCAGCAGAATCCACGCGACGTTGTACTCGATCGGCCCGGCAGCAAAGCGCAAATCCGCTTCGCGATCCATCGCCGGGATCAGAAACAGGTCGATCAGCCAGCCAATCCCCAGCAAACCGAAGGTGAAGAACCAGATCGTTCCGGTCACCGGCTTGCCGTAATAAAAGCGGTGCGCGCCGGTGAATCCGAAAATCCACAGCAGGTAGCCGATGACTTTGCTGTGAGTGTCTTTTTCTTTCACGCGGGGGAGCTGATAGCTGTTCATTAAGACCTCATTGCACTCGATAGATAAATATTCTTCATTTCTTTGTGACTTTTTTACAGGTGGCCGACGTATGGCAAATGTTACCGTTGCTAGCGCGAAACCCTTGTAGAACCTGACTTCTGTCGGACAATTGCGTACTTTTTGAGCGTTTTTGGTTCCGTAGCCAGCCGAATGAATCGATGAACGGCCTCGGAACGGCAAAAAAAGCTGTTATAAAGTTGCGCGCTATCACTTATGAGCCACGCCTAATGCGACCATTTTTCAAGACATGGCTGACTATTTGCCTATTAATGCCACTGGCCGCCCACGCCACCAATCGTGAGCAACGTCTTCCCAACGTCAACGGCTTCACCCCTAAATCCCATGCTTCGGCTCCATCGAGCAAAAGCAGCAAGAGCAAGACCACCACGCTGAGCAGCAAGAGCCGCAGCAAGCTGGTGCCACCGATGGCGAGCAAGGAAAGCAGCAATGTGCTGAGCCGTGCGGTAAACGTCCTCGGTACACCTTATCGTTGGGGCGGCAGCAGCCCAAGTAAAGGCTTCGATTGCAGCGGCCTGGTGAAATATGCGTTCAACGACGCTACGTTCGACCTGCCACGCACCTCCAATGCCATGGCCAGCGGTCACGGCGAGAAAGTCGAGCGCAAGGATCTGAAGCCGGGCGATCTGATTTTCTTCAACATCAAGAGCCGTCGGGTCAATCATGTTGCCATCTACCTGGGCAACGACCGCTTCATCCACGCCCCGCGCCGGGGCAAAGCGGTGAGCATCGACACGCTGAACAAGCCGTACTGGGAAAAGCATTACGTCGTCGCCAAGCGCGTGTTGCCGAAAGAGCAACAGCAGCTGCGCGTAGTCCAGCGCTAACACCATACCGATCGTTCCCACGCTCCGCGTGGGAATGACTCAATGGACGCTCCGCGTCCGCTTCGGCAGGGACGCAGAGCGTCCCGGGCTGCATTCCCAGGCAGAGCGTGGGAACGATCACTCCCTCAAAAATTATCCGGCGTACGCGCTTTCTCGCGTGCATGCTCGCGGCTGATCAAGCCCTTGGTCACC
This sequence comes from Pseudomonas sp. Sample_11, assembly GCF_004307505.1. NCBI lineage: Bacteria > Pseudomonadati > Pseudomonadota > Gammaproteobacteria > Pseudomonadales > Pseudomonadaceae > Pseudomonas > Pseudomonas sp. Sample_11. Next base: position 41,307 of record NZ_RCOD01000008.1, on the reverse strand, counting down.
AGATCCTTCAGGCACATATCGAGTGTCTGCATGCCCAACGACCCACCGGTCTGAATCGCTGAATACATCTGCGCCACCTTGTCCTCGCGAATGAGGTTACGGATCGCCGATGTCCCGAGCATGATTTCATGCGCCGCCACCCGCCCGCCGCCGATCTTCTTGATCAATGTCTGCGACACCACCGCCAGCAACGACTCCGACAGCATCGAACGGACCATCGACTTCTCGTCGCCGGGGAACACGTCGACCACGCGGTCGATGGTCTTCGCCGCCGAGGTTGTGTGCAGGGTGCCGAATACCAGATGCCCGGTCTCGGCGGCGGTCAGCGCCAGGCGAATGGTTTCCAGATCACGCATCTCGCCGACCAGAATCACGTCCGGGTCTTCACGCAGGGCCGAGCGCAGCGCGGTGGCGAAGCTGCGGGTATCGCGATGAACTTCGCGCTGATTGATCAGGCATTTGCGCGATTCATGGACGAACTCGATGGGGTCTTCGATGGTGAGAATGTGGTGATGGCGATGGGTGTTGAGGTAATCGATCATCGCCGCCAGCGTTGTTGATTTGCCGGAGCCGGTCGGCCCGGTGACCAGCACCAAACCGCGCGGCGCATCGGTGATCTTGCGGAAAACATCGCCCATGGCGAGGTCTTCCATGCTCAGCACTTTCGACGGAATGGTGCGGAACACAGCGCCGGCGCCACGGTTCTGGTTGAAGGCGTTGACGCGAAAGCGCGCCACGCCGGGTACATCGAAGGAAAAATCCGTTTCCAGATTTTTCTCGAATTCGATGCGCTGGGTGTCGTTCATGATGTCGTAGATCAGATCGTGCACTTGCTTGTGGTCCAGCGCCGGCAGATTGATCCGTCGCACGTCGCCATCGACGCGAATCATCGGCGGCAGGCCGGCCGACAGGTGCAGGTCGGAAGCGCCCTGTTTGGCGCTGAAGGCCAGCAGTTCAGTGATATCCATAGCGTCCCTCAATTCCAGTAGAATGCCGCGAACCTACAGACCGCCGGCGCCTCTTGATGTCCACGATAGCAGACAACATCCTTCAGGTTAGTTCGCGCATCCAGGCAGCGGCCAAAGCTGCGCACCGCGACGAAAACAGCATCCATTTGCTCGCCGTGAGCAAGACCAAACCCGCCGAGGCCCTGCGGGAAGCCTATGCGGCGGGCCTGCGCGACTTCGGCGAGAACTACTTGCAGGAAGCCTTGGGCAAACAGCTGGAGCTGGCCGACCTGCCCTTGATCTGGCACTTCATCGGCCCCATTCAATCGAACAAGACTCGCGCGATTGCCGAGCATTTCGACTGGGTGCACTCCGTGGATCGTCTGAAAATTGCCCAACGCCTGTCCGAACAACGCCCGGCCGAACTGCCCCCACTGAACATCTGCATTCAGGTCAATGTCAGCGGCGAGGCGAGCAAATCCGGTTGCACCCCGGCCGATCTGCCAGCGCTGGCCGAGGCCATCAGCGCGCTGCCACGCTTGAAACTGCGCGGACTGATGGCGATTCCCGAGCCGACCGAGGAGCGCGCCGAACAGGACGCTGCCTTCGCCGCCGTGCAGGTACTGCAGGCGAGCCTCGCTCTGCCGCTCGACACACTGTCCATGGGCATGAGCCACGACCTTGAGTCGGCCATCGCCCAAGGCGCCACTTGGGTGCGGATCGGTACAGCGCTGTTTGGCGCCAGAGATTATTCCCAGTCTTGAACGTTTCCAGATAAGGACCACACATGAGCAACACACGTATTGCGTTTATCGGTGCGGGCAACATGGCGGCCAGTCTGATTGGCGGCTTGCGCGCCAAAGGTCTGGAAGCGGCGCAGATCCGCGCCAGCGATCCGGGCGAAGACACCCGCGCCAAAGTCAACGCCGAGCACGGCATCGAAACCTTCGCTGATAACGCCCAGGCCATCGACGGCGTCGATGTCATCGTGCTGGCGGTCAAGCCACAGGCGATGAAAACCGTGTGCGAGGCGATTCGCCCGAGCCTCAAGCCCAATCAACTGGTGGTGTCGATCGCCGCCGGCATCACCTGCGCGAGCATGACCGCGTGGCTCGGCGAACAGCCGATCGTGCGCTGCATGCCGAACACTCCGGCGCTGCTGCGTCAGGGTGTCAGCGGTCTGTACGCGACCAGCGAGGTGAGCGCCGAGCAGCGCCAGCAAGCCGAAGAGCTGCTGTCCGCCGTCGGCATTGCGCTGTGGCTGGAAGAAGAACAGCAACTGGACGCAGTCACCGCAGTGTCCGGCTCCGGCCCGGCGTACTTCTTCCTGCTGATCGAAGCGATGACCGCCGCCGGCGTCAAACTTGGCCTGCCAAAAGAGATCGCTGAGCAACTGACCGTGCAGACTGCTCTGGGCGCCGCGCACATGGCGGTGTCCAGCGATGTCGACGCCGCCGAACTGCGTCGCCGCGTGACCTCGCCAAACGGCACCACGGAAGCAGCGATCAAATCATTCCAGGCTGGCGGCTTCGAAGCGCTGGTTGAAACCGCACTCGGCGCCGCCGCGCACCGCTCGGCCGAAATGGCCGAACAACTGGGCAAATAAAGGAGCCTTACATGATCGGATTGAACACCGCAGCGGTTTACGTGCTGCAAACCCTCGGCAGCCTGTACCTGCTGATCGTGCTGCTGCGCTTCGTCCTGCAACTGGTGCGGGCGAACTTCTACAACCCGCTGTGCCAGTTCGTGGTCAAGGCCACTCAGCCGCTGCTCAAGCCTTTGCGCCGGATCATCCCGAGCCTGTTCGGCCTCGACATGTCGTCGCTGGTGCTGGCGATTCTGGTGCAACTGCTGCTGATGGCGCTGACCCTGCTGCTGACCTACGGCACCACTGGCAACCCGCTGCAACTGGTGATCTGGTCGCTGATCGGCGTCACCGCGCTGTTCCTGAAGATCTTCTTCTTCGCCCTGATCATCAGCGTGATCCTGTCGTGGGTCGCACCGGGCAGCCACAATCCGGGCGCTGAACTGGTCAACCAGATCTGTGAACCGGCGCTGGCACCGTTCCGTCGTTTCCTGCCGAACCTCGGCGGCCTGGACCTGTCGCCGATCTTCGCCTTCCTTGCGCTGAAATTGATCGACATGCTGGTGATCAACAATCTGGCGGCGATGACGATGATGCCAGAGATTCTGCGTTTGCTGATGTAAGCCAGTGCGTTCGGTCTGACTGACCGAGTCGCCTTTTTCGCGAGCAGGCTCGCTCCCACATTGGGATGCATTTCAACTGTGGGAGCGAGCCTGCTCGCGAATGGCTGCACCTCGGTCCGAAGCGAAAACGCCGGACCTGATCGTTGCTTGCCGCTAACCCCCCCGGTCTTTAGACTTACGCCTCATTTCAACGAGAGCAGGGTCGATGCCAACTGCCTTTCCCGCCGATTCTGTTGGTCTGGTAACGCCGCAAACCGCGCATTTCAGCGAACCGCTGACGCTGGCCTGTGGCCGTTCGCTGGCCGCTTATGACCTGATTTATGAAACCTACGGCACGCTGAACGCCCAGGCGAGCAACGCCGTGCTGATCTGCCACGCGCTGTCCGGTCATCATCACGCCGCTGGTTATCACAGCGTCGACGACCGCAAGCCCGGTTGGTGGGACAGCTGCATCGGCCCCGGCAAGCCGATCGACACCAACAAGTTCTTTGTGGTCAGCCTGAACAACCTCGGTGGCTGCAACGGCTCCACCGGCCCGAGCAGTATCAACCCGGAAACCGGCAAGCCGTTCGGCGCCGATTTCCCGGTGCTCACCGTGGAAGACTGGGTGCACAGCCAAGCGCGTCTGGCTGACCTGCTCGGCATCCGCCAGTGGGCAGCGGTGATCGGCGGCAGCCTCGGCGGCATGCAGGCCCTGCAATGGACCATCACCTACCCGGATCGCGTGCGGCACTGCCTGGCGATCGCCTCGGCACCAAAACTGTCGGCGCAGAACATCGCCTTCAACGAAGTCGCGCGCCAGGCGATCCTCACCGATCCGGAATTCCACGGCGGTTCGTTCCAGGAAGCCGGCGTGATCCCCAAGCGCGGGCTGATGCTGGCGCGCATGGTCGGGCACATTACCTATCTGTCCGACGACTCCATGGGTGAGAAATTCGGCCGTGGCCTGAAGAGCGAAAAGCTCAACTACGACTTCCACAGCGTCGAGTTCCAGGTCGAAAGCTACTTGCGTTACCAGGGCGAAGAGTTCTCCGGGCGCTTCGATGCCAATACTTATCTGTTGATGACCAAAGCGCTGGATTACTTCGATCCGGCGGCGAACTTCGACGATGATCTGGCGAAAACCTTTGAAAACGCTACGGCCAAGTTCTGCGTGATGTCGTTCACCACCGACTGGCGCTTCTCCCCGGCTCGCTCGCGAGAACTGGTGGATGCGCTGATGGCCGCGCGCAAGGACGTCAGTTATCTGGAAATTGACGCACCGCAGGGCCACGACGCCTTTCTGATTCCGATCCCGCGTTACTTGCAGGCGTTCGGCAATTACATGAACCGCATTTCGTTGTGAGAAAGCCATGAGAGCTGATCTGGAAATCATCCAGGAATGGATCCCCGCCGGCAGCCGCGTCCTCGACCTGGGTTGCGGTGACGGCGAGCTGCTGACTTGGCTGCGCGACAACAAGAACGTCACCGGTTATGGCCTGGAAAACGACGCCGACAACATCGCCGAGTGCGTGGCCAAGGGCATCAACGTCATCGAGCAGGATCTGGACAAAGGCCTGGGCAATTTTGCCAGCAACAGTTTCGACATCGTCGTCATGACCCAGGCCCTGCAGGCGGTGCATTACCCGGACAGGATCCTCGACGAAATGCTCCGGGTCGGCCGTCAGTGCATCATCACCTTCCCCAACTTCGGCCACTGGCGCTGCCGCTGGTATCTGGCGAGCAAGGGCCGCATGCCGGTGTCCGAGTTTCTGCCGTACACCTGGTACAACACGCCGAACATCCACTTCTGCACCTTCGAGGATTTCGAAGAACTGTGCCGCGAACGTGATGCGAAGGTCATTGATCGGCTTGCCGTGGATCAACAGCACCGCCACGGGTGGGCCAGTAAGCTATGGCCTAATCTGTTAGGTGAAATCGGTATCTACCGCGTCAGCAGTCCGCAGTTGGCGGACCACCGAGTCGCGGTCTGAGCCTGGGCATTTGAAGGAGCACGAACATGAGTCGTCTAGCGTTGCTGTTACTCACCGCCTGCCTGAGCGCCAGTGCCATGGCGGCGGACGTCATCAAAGGTGAACGCAAGGAAACCTTCGGCGACATCACGGTGCACTACAACACGTTCAACTCGACGTTCCTGCAACCGGACATCGCCAAGGCTGCCGAGCTGATCCGCAGCAAGAACCAGGGAGTGATCAACGTCTCGGTGGTCAAGGACGGCAAACCGGTGATCGCCAGCGTCACCGGCACGGTCAAGGACCTGACCAGCAACAGCGTGGCGCTGAAATTCCGCCAGGTCACCGAACAGGGCGCGATCTACTACATCGCCCAGTACCCGGTGCCGCAACAGGAAACCCGCACCTTTGAAATCAAGGTGCAGAACGGCGACAAGATCAACACCATCAATTTCAACCAAGAACTCTTTCCCGGCGAATGATGAACATCAAGCAGCTCGTACTGGCCAGCCATAACGCCGGCAAACTCAAAGAACTCCAGGCCATGCTCGGCGACTCGGTGCAACTGCGCTCGATTGGCGAGTGGAGCAAGGTCGAGCCGGAAGAAACCGGCCTGTCGTTTGTCGAAAACGCGATCCTCAAGGCCCGCAATGCCGCACGCATTTCCGGGCTGCCGGCACTGGCCGACGATTCCGGGCTGGCAGTGGACTTCCTCGGCGGCGCACCGGGCATCTATTCGGCGCGTTACGCCGACGGCCAGGGCGACGCGGCGAACAACGCCAAACTGCTCGATGCGCTGAAGGACGTGCCGCAAGCCGAGCGCGGCGCGCAGTTCGTCTGCGTGCTGGCACTGGTGCGCCACGCCGATGATCCGCTGCCGATCCTCTGCGAAGGCCTGTGGCACGGACGCATCCTCAACGCAGCCAGCGGCGAGCATGGCTTCGGTTATGACCCGCTGTTCTGGGTGCCGGAGCGTGATGTGTCCAGCGCCGAACTGAGTCCGGCCGACAAGAACCAGATCAGCCACCGCGCCCGTGCAATGGATCTGCTGCGCCAGCGTCTGGGCTTGAAATGACCACTGATTCTTGCGCGTCGTCGCTGATCATCGGCGGCGCCGCGTCCTCGCCTCGGGCACCGCTGCCAACCCTGCCGCCCCTGGCGCTGTACATCCACATCCCGTGGTGTGTGCGCAAATGCCCGTATTGCGATTTCAACTCGCACACCGCCAGCCCGGTGCTGCCGGAGCAGGAATACGTCGACGCGCTGCTGGCCGATCTCGATCAGGATCTGCATGCGGTGTATGGCCGTGAGCTGACTTCGATTTTCTTCGGTGGCGGGACGCCGAGCCTGTTCAGCGCCGGAGCCCTCGGACGCTTGTTGAAGGGTGTCGAGCAACGCATCCCGTTCGCCGCCGACATCGAAATCACCCTTGAGGCCAATCCGGGCACCTTCGAGCAAGAGAAGTTTGTTGCTTATCGCAAGCTGGGGATCAATCGCCTGTCGATCGGCATCCAGAGCTTTCAGCAGGAAAAGCTGGAGGCCCTCGGCCGCATTCACAACGGTGACGAAGCTGTGCGTGCGGCGGGCATGGCCCGGCAGGCCGGGTTCGATAACTTCAACCTCGACCTGATGCATGGTTTGCCCGATCAGTCGCTGGACGATGCCTTGAGCGATCTGCGCCAGGCCATCGCGCTGAAGCCGACGCACATTTCCTGGTATCAGCTGACGCTGGAGCCCAATACGGTGTTCTGGAACCAGCCGCCAGTGCTGCCGGAAGACGACACCCTGTGGGACATTCAGGAAGCCGGTCAGGCGCTGCTGGCCGAGCACGGTTACGCGCAGTACGAAGTTTCGGCGTATGCCCAGGCCGGTCGCCCGGCGCGGCATAACCTCAATTACTGGAGTTTTGGCGATTTCATCGGCATCGGCGCCGGCGCCCATGGCAAGCTGAGTCATCCGGACGGGCGCATCGTGCGCACGTGGAAAACCCGCCTGCCGAAGGATTATCTGAACCCGGCGAAAAGCTTTCAGGCCGGCGAGAAATCGCTGAGCAATGACGAGATGCCGTTCGAGTTCCTGATGAACGCCCTGCGCCTGACTGCCGGGGTCGAATCGCGCCTGTATCCGGAGCGCACCGGCCTGTCGCTGGAGACTCTCGCCGAAGGCCGGCGCGAAGCCGAACAAAGCGGCCTGTTGCAGGTCGAACCGTCACGCCTGGCGGCGACCGAACGCGGCCAGCTGTTTCTCAACGATTTGCTGCAACAATTTCTGAACTGACTTCAGCTCAAAGGGAAAACGCATGGATTTGATACTCGACCTGCTGGCCACCGTCTCCCGCTGGAGCCGCAGCAATCTCTCGGAAATCGCTCTGGCGCTGGTCGGTTGCCTGCTGGTGCTGTTCGGCGCTGACTTCAAAGGCTGGGTCGAGCAACGCCTGGGCAGCATCGCCGGCGCCCTGCGCGTGCCGCTGATGGCCCTGCTCTGCCTGATCGGCAGCGGCGCCGCGCTGATCTACGCCACGCCGTGGGTGATCAAAGGCCTGAGCCAGTTCAACAACTACAGCCTGGCGCCGGTGCTGCTGGTGGTGTTGGTGCTGATCGGCGTCGTAGCCGACCGCCGCTGACCCCGCAAACACCCCAAAACGAAATGTGGGAGCGAGCCTGCTCGCGAAGGCGTCATGACATCCAACATCATCGTTGATTGTCAGACCGCTTTCGCGAGCAGGCTCGCTCCCACAGTTGATTGCAATGAAAGGGAAGTTCATGAGTAAAAAACTACTGGATGAGACGAGCAAATTTCTCAGCTTCGTGTTGCGTCACCAGCCTCAAGCGATTGGTCTCACGCTGGATTCGGATGGCTGGGCAAATATCGACGCACTGATTCATGGTGCTGCGCGTGACGGTCGCAATCTCGATCGCGATTTGATTGAAACAGTGGTGGCAAGTAGCGACAAAAAGCGTTTTGCGATTTCCACTGACGGCTTGTGCATCCGCGCTGTTCAGGGCCATTCGACGAAGACTGTCGAGTTGCAGTTCGACGAGAAACACCCACCGCAAACGCTGTATCACGGCACAGCGACGCGTTTTCTCGATTCGATCAATGAACAAGGTCTAATCCCTGGATCACGCCATCATGTGCATCTTTCGGAAGAGATCGTCACTGCCACTTCCGTAGGTCAACGCTACGGCAGCGTAGTGGTCCTCGCAGTCGCGGCGCAGCAGATGCAGGAAGGAGGCTTCAAGTTCTATCAGGCCGAAAACGGCGTGTGGCTGACAGACCACGTACCTGCGCGCTTCATGACAAAACTGTAAATCCGAGACACTCACAACTACTGTAGGAGTGAGCCTGCTCGCGATAGCTGTTTGACACTCAACATCCACGCCGACTGACACACCTCTTCGCGAGCAGGCTCGCTCCCACTATCGGGCCATGGTTCAATGATTCTTCGATAAGCGGCTCTGCGCCTGAAGGATCGCCTTAAGGCCAACGGAATCTTTGCAGCCCAGCGCTATCGCTTTATCGAAGTGTTCGATATTCCCGCTGTCGCGCAGATCGCTGCCATTCACACGAGTCAACGCGAGTATGTAGTAGGCCTCAGCCCGGAACTGGTCTTCGGACAATACCAGGCCAGCTGCGCCGGCTCGCATGGCGGCCATCGGCCCGACCCTGCCGGCAGGCGACCCGTTTTCTTCAAAACACAGCGAACGTTTGGCCTGCAACGGATAGTCGTCAGCATGCGTATCAGGCTTGAGCAGCAACTGCTCGAGAGACTGCAAGAATTTCAAATGATCAGGATTTTGCGCATCAAATCGTTCATACGCCTTGTCGCACAAATGGTAATAGCCCACCGCAGCCGCTAACAATCCATCATCCATGGCCTGCTGATAAAGACCACAGGTCTGTAAGCGCGTCTGCTCGGAAAACATCGGGTTGTCCTGCAGGCTGGCCAGAAAATAGGTGGCCAGCGTGTGCCCGCCGTCCGACGCATGCTTGAGGTTATCCACAAGAGCCTCGAGATCACCCTCGGCAACGCGCAACTGTTCACGGGTGTATTGCACGCTTTCCCCGGCGGCCTCACGCTTGATCCGGTCATTAGCGTCGCGCTCGATCTTTGCCGCCGTTCTCTGCGCACTCGCGAAGTATTCTTCGGGGCTGACTACCCGTTCGCACGCTGCGCAAAACAGCAGACCCAGAACTACGGTGCAGGCAAAAATGGCCTTCAAGATTTGTCTTCCTTTACAAATGGGGCCTCGAGCTATCGGCGGATCATGGCCAAACTTGAGCGAACCCCAGAAACAAGGAGCTGCGGCACGCTGCAATCTTTGATCCTCAAAATCAAGATCAAAAGATCGCAGCGTGCCGCAGCTCCTACCGGGGTGTTGCGTGATGCTTAAGACAGTTTTTCGAACTTCAGATCCCACACGCCATGGCCAAGACGTTCGCCGCGGCGTTCGAACTTGGTGATCGGACGTTCGGCCGGGCGCGGGACGCATTTGCCGTCTTCGGCGAGGTTGCGGTAGCCCGGGGCGACGTTCATCACTTCCAGCATGTACTCGGCGTACGGCTCCCAGTCGGTGGCCATGTGCAGAATGCCGCCAACCTTGAGCTTGCTGCGCACCAGTTCGGCGAACGAGGCCTGGACGATGCGTCGCTTGTGGTGGCGGCTCTTGTGCCACGGATCCGGGAAAAACAGCATCAGGCGATCGAGGCTGTTGTCGGCGATGCAGCGGTTGAGCACTTCGATCGCGTCGCAATCGTAGACCCGCAGGTTGGTCAGCCCTTGGGTCAGCACGCCATTGAGCAGCGCGCCGACACCCGGACGGTGCACTTCAACACCGATGAAATCTTGCTCCGGAGCAGCAGCGGCCATTTCCAGCAGCGAGTGGCCCATGCCGAAACCGATTTCCAGCGAGCGCGGTGCCGAGCGGCCGAACACCTGGTCGTAATCGACTGGCGCATCGGCCAGCGGCAGCACGTACAGCGGCGCGCCCTGGTCCAGGCCGCGTTGCTGGCCTTCGGTCATGCGCCCGGCGCGCATCACGAAACTCTTGATGCGGCGGTGTTGGCGCTCGTCGCCTTCTTCCGTCTGGACAGGCGTGTCGTTCGATTCAGTCATCAATGGCTCTTACTTGATCAGACCATCCAGCGGCGAAGAGGCGCTGGCATAGAGTTTTTTCGGCATGCGGCCGGCGAGGTACGCCAGGCGACCGGCGACGATGGCGTGCTGCATGGCTTGCGCCATCATCACCGGTTGCTGGGCGTGGGCGATGGCCGAGTTCATCAGTACGGCGTCGCAACCCAGCTCCATGGCGATGGTCGCGTCGGAAGCGGTACCGACACCGGCATCCACCAGCACCGGGATCCTGGCTTCTTCGAGGATGATCTGCAGGTTGTACGGATTGCAGATGCCCAGACCGGAGCCGATCAGACCGGCCAGCGGCATCACGGCGATGCAGCCGATTTCCGCCAGTTGCCGGGCGATGATCGGGTCATCGCTGGTGTAGACCATCACGTCGAAGCCTTCCTTGACCAGGGTTTCGGCGGCCTTGAGGGTTTCGATCACGTTGGGAAACAGGGTTTTCTGGTCGGCCAGCACTTCCAGCTTCACCAGATTGTGGCCGTCGAGCAGCTCACGCGCCAGGCGGCAGGTGCGCACGGCTTCGATGGCGTCGTAGCAACCGGCAGTGTTCGGCAGGAAGGTGTAGCGCTCCGGCGACAGCACTTCGAGCAGGTTCGGCTCGCCTTCGATCTGGCCCAGGTTGGTGCGGCGCACGGCGAAGGTGACGATCTCGGCACCCGAGGCTTCGATGGCCTGGCGGGTTTCTTCCATGTCACGGTACTTGCCGGTACCGACCAGCAAACGCGACTGGTAAGTACGACCGGCCAGCACAAAAGGCTTGTCGCTACGAACGATGCTCATGGGGAATCCTCTTTAAGGGTGAGGGTCTTGCAGAATTCTGTGCCCTTGCGGGCCGGGACAATCAGCCGCCGCCGATGGCGTGGACCACTTCGACGTTGTCGCCGTCGTTCAACGTGGTATCGGCATGCTGGCTGCGCGGGACGATGTCCAGATTGAGCTCGACCGCCACCCGACGTCCGGTCAGATCCAGACGGGTGATCAGGCCCGCAACGGTTTCACCGTCGGGCAATTCAAAGGACTCACCGTTCAACTGAATGCGCATGCACAACGCCGCCATCATTTTTAGGGGCTGGCATTCTAGCCCGATCATGACCTAAAGGTCAGTACCAAGCGTCAAGCGGTTAGCTGCAAGCGCCAGGCGGCGAGGCCGAGGCAAACCCAACCGATGAGAAACGCGAGGCCACCAAACGGCGTGATGATGCCGAGTTTGCTGATGCCGGTCATGGTCAGCAGATACAGGCTGCCGGAGAACAACACCATGCCGACGGTGAAGGACAGGCCGGCCCAAGTAATAAGGCGCCCCTGAATCTGCGTGGCCAGCAGCGCAACGCCGAACAGCGCGAGTGTGTGCACCAGTTGGTAGGTGACGCCCGTCTGGAAAATCGTCAGGTATTCCGGCGTCAGACGGTTTTTCAGGCCGTGGGCGGCAAACGCACCGAGCGCAACACCGGTGAATCCGAAAAAAGCGGCCAGCATCAAAAAGCCACGCAGCATGGGGAACTCCAGTCAGACGCCATCGGCAGGGTCTGTATAATGGCCCGCTCCACGGGTTCGGCCAAGCCATCTCTATGCTGCGTTCAATTTTCCGTCGTCTCACGAAGGCTCTGCTCTGGTTCGCCGGCGGCAGCGTCTTGCTGGTGCTGGTGTTCCGCTTCGTGCCACCGCCGGGCACGGCGTTGATGGTCGAGCGCAAGGTCGAATCCTGGGTCGACGGCGAGCCGATTGATCTGCAGCGCACCTGGAAACCGTGGAACGAGATCTCCGATGACCTGAAAGTGGCGGTAATTGCTGGCGAAGACCAGAAATTCCCCGAGCACTGGGGCTTTGATCTGCGCGCGATTCAGGCCGCTCTGGCCCACAACGAGCTGGGCGGTTCGATTCGCGGTGCCAGCACCTTGAGCCAACAGGTGTCGAAAAACCTCTTTCTCTGGTCGGGTCGCAGTTATCTGCGCAAAGGCCTGGAAGCGTGGTTTACCGCGCTGATTGAGGTGTTCTGGCCCAAGCAGCGGATTCTCGAGGTGTACCTGAACAGCGTCGAGTGGGATGACGGCGTATTTGGCGCTGAAGCGGCGGCCCGCCACCACTTTGGCGTGAGCGCGAAGTCATTGTCGCGCCAGCAGGCAAGTTATCTGGCTGCCGTACTGCCCAATCCACGGGTGTGGAGCGCGAGTCATCCGACCGGATATGTATCGCGACGTGCCGGGTGGATTCGGCAGCAGATGAGTCAGTTGGGCGGGGACAGTTACTTGCTCGGGCTGAATGATTCGCGACGGGCGCCTTGGGCTGAATAACACCCACATGGGTTTTGCGTGAAGCCAGAAATGAAAACGCCCCGATCATCGCTGATCGGGGCGTTTTTTATTGCTGATGCGCCGGTTAAGCGGCGATCGACAATTTGAGCTTGTTCATCGCGCTCTTTTCGAGCTGACGGATTCGCTCGGCCGACACGTTGTACTTCTGCGCCAGGTCGTGCAGCGTGGCTTTCTCTTCTGCCAGCCAGCGCTGGTAGAGGATGTCGCGGCTACGCTCGTCCAGCACTTCCAGTGCTTCGTGCAAATTGGTGTTCGAGTTGTCGCTCCAGTCGGCATCTTCCAGTTGACGCGCCGGGTCGTACCGGTGGTCTTCCAAGTAGTTGGCCGGAGACTGGAAAGCACTGTCGTCGTCGGCTTCAGCAGCCGGGTCGAAGGCCATGTCGTGGCCGGTCAGGCGGCTTTCCATCTCGCGCACTTCACGTGGTTCGACGCCGAGGCTTTCCGCCACACGGTGGACTTCCTCGTTGTTCAGCCACGCCAGACGCTTCTTCTGGCTGCGCAGGTTGAAGAACAGCTTGCGCTGGGCCTTGGTGGTCGCGACTTTCACAATGCGCCAGTTGCGCAGGATGAACTCGTGAATTTCCGCCTTGATCCAGTGCACCGCGAACGACACCAGACGCACGCCCATTTCCGGGTTGAAGCGCTTGACGGCCTTCATCAGGCCGACGTTACCTTCCTGGATCAGGTCAGCCTGAGCCAGACCGTAGCCGGAATAGCTACGGGCAATGTGTACGACAAAACGCAGGTGGGCGAGCACCATCTGCCGAGCCGCCCCCAAATCCTGCTCATAGTAGAGACTCTCGGCCAGTTCACGCTCCTGCTCCGGCGTCAGCAATGGAATGCTGTTGACGGTGTGCACATAGGCCTCCAGGTTCGCACCCGGGACCAGAGCATATGCAGGCTGCAAAGAATTGGTCATACGAAAAAACCTCCCACTTACATACTCGTGCCATTGGCACTGCGAAAATTGACCGGAAACCGAAAGACAAGTTCCCCTAAAAACTGCAAGGTCAATCACGCGCAAAAAAGATTCTACTTCGGCGCCAGCTCCCTGAGATGACGTGCGACTGCAATCCATGCACCGATATAACCCAACAGCACCGCGCCAAGCAAGAGCGACAGACCGTCGGCCACTGGCACGCCGGCCAGGGCGAAATCACTGCCGTACAAACCGGCCAGTCCGACCACCGCATCGTTCAGCCAGTTCAGGCCGAACGCCAATACGCCCCAGGACAACAGCCCTGCACCGAAGCCATACAACGCGCCCATATACAGGAAAGGGCGGCGCACATAACTGTCAGTGCCGCCGACGAGTTTAATCACTTCTATCTCGGTGCGGCGGTTTTCAATATGAAGACGAATGGTATTGCCTATCACCAAAAGTAATGCAGACACCAACAATACCGTCAGACCGAAGACAAAGCGGTCGCCAAGCTTGAGGATGGCGGCCAGACGCTCGACCCAGACTAGATCAAGTTGCGCCTGTTGTACCTTCGGCAGCTCGGAAAGTTTTTGTCTTAATGCTTCGAGTGTCGGCTTGTCGACTTCGTTCGGTGTCACCAGCACCACACCCGGCAAAGGGTTCTCGGGCAGCTCACGCAGGGCTTCACCCAGGCCGGACTGCTGCTGGAATTCTTCCAGCGCCTGATCGCGGCCGACATATTCGGCATCGGCGACGCCGGGCATGCCTTTGATCTGCTCACGCAGCGCCTCACCCTGCTCCGGGCTGGCGTCGAGTTGCAGGTACAGGGAAATCTGCGCCGCGCGCTGCCAGGAACCGCCAAGACGCTCAACGTTGTTGAGCAACAGCGACAGCCCCATCGGCAGACTCAACGCCACGGCCATCACCATGCAGGTGAAGAAGCTGCCGATCGGCTGCTTGCCGAGGCGGCGCAGGCTGTCGAGCAGGCTGGCGCGATGGCTTTCGATCCAGGCGTGAAACAGCGTGGCGAAGTCCGGGCCGTCGTCATCGTCGTGTTTTTTCTTCTTCTGCGGTTGCGGGTCGGCGGCCTTCGGGGCCACGCGCTCGGAAACCTTCGGACTGCGTGTCGCACTCATACCCCGGCCTCCCCGTCGCCGATCAGGCGGCCGCGTTGCAGGGTCAGCATGCGATGACGCATGCGCGCGATCAGTGCCAGGTCGTGACTGGCGATCAGCACGCTGGTGCCCAAACGGTTGATGTCTTCGAACACGCCCATGATCTCCGCCGCCAGACGCGGGTCGAGGTTACCGGTCGGTTCGTCCGCCAGCAGCAAGGCCGGGCGATGGACGATGGCGCGGGCAATGCCGACGCGCTGTTGCTGACCGGTGGACAGGTCGCCCGGGTACAGATCGGATTTGTCCGACAGTGCCACGCGCTCCAGCGCCGAATCGACGCGCTTGGCGATCTCGACCTTGGACAGGCCGAGGATCTGCAGCGGCAAGGCGACGTTGTTGAACACCGTACGATCGAACAGCAACTGGTGATTCTGGAACACCACGCCGATCTGTCGGCGCAGGAACGGAATCTGCGCGTTGCTGATGGTGCTCAGGTCTTGCCCGGCGAGCAGCAGCTTGCCGCTGGTCGGCCGTTCCATCGCCAGCAACAGGCGCAACAGCGTGGATTTACCGGCACCGGAGTGCCCGGTGACAAACAAGAACTCGCCACGACGGACTCGAAAGCTCAGCTCATGCAAGCCGACGTGACCGTTCGGGTAGCGTTTACCGACCTGTTCGAAACGAATCATGAACGCTCCCGCTCGGCAAACAGTGCCTGGACAAAGGGTTCGGCTTCAAAGGTGCGCAAATCGTCGATGCCTTCACCGACGCCGATGTAGCGGATCGGCAGGCCGAACTGCTTGGCCAGGGCGAAAATCACCCCGCCCTTGGCGGTGCCGTCGAGTTTGGTCAGGGCCAGGCCGGTCAGTTCGACGGTCTGGTTGAACTGCTTGGCCTGGTTGATGGCGTTCTGGCCAGTGCCGGCGTCGAGCACCAGCAGCACTTCGTGCGGCGCGTCGGCGTCGAGCTTGCCGATCACCCGGCGAACCTTTTTCAGCTCTTCCATCAGGTTGTCTTTGGTGTGCAGGCGACCGGCGGTGTCAGCAATCAGCACATCGATGCCACGGGCCTTGGCCGCTTGCACCGCGTCGAAGATCACCGAAGCGGAATCAGCGCCGGTGTGCTGGGCGATCACCGGAATCTTGTTGCGCTCGCCCCAGACCTGCAATTGCTCCACGGCCGCGGCACGGAAGGTGTCACCGGCCGCCAGCATGACTTTCTTGCCTTCCAGTTGCAGCTTCTTCGCCAGTTTGCCGATGGTGGTGGTTTTGCCGGCGCCGTTGACGCCGACCACCAGGATCACGAAAGGCTTGTTCTGCGAGGCGATTTTCAGTGGCTGTTCAACCGGTTTGAGCATCGCTGCCAATTCGGCCTGCAGAGATTTGTACAGGGCGTCGGCGTCGGCCAGCTCCTTACGTGCGACCTTCTGGGTCAGGCGCTGGATGATCTGCGTAGTGGCTTCGACGCCGACGTCGGCGGTGAGCAGACGGGTTTCGAGGTCGTCGAGCAGGTCATCGTCGATGGTCTTGCGCCCGAGGAACAGACTGGCCATGCCCTCGCCGATGCTGGCGCTGGTCTTCGACAGGCCTTGCTTGAGACGGGCGAAGAAGCCGGCTTTGGTTTCTTCGGTGCGCGGGGTTTCGACGGACGCTTCTACAGGTGCTTCGACCGGCACGATCGGAGTGATAACCGGCGCAGCGGCAAGCGGTGCGGGCTCAGGCTCGGACGGCGGAACAACCGGGGCGGCGGGTTCAGAAATGATCGGCGCTGACTCGACAACCGGCTCAGGCACAGGCTGCGCAGCCACTTCGGCAACCGGCGCAGGAATCACTGGCGTCACATGCGGCGCTGCTTCTTCAACCAGCGCGACCGGTTCTTCTGCCACTGGCAAGGTCAGCCACGGCTCGGCGGCGGGCGTCAGCGGCAACTCGGCAGCGGCCGGCGTTTCGGGCTCGGCCTCAACCTCCGGTTGCAGCACCGGCTCGGCGATCGGCAGCACAATCGGCGCCGGCTCTTCTTCTATTACAGGAGCTGGCGCGGGGGCCGGTTCAGGAATCGCGGGCGGCTGTTCGACGACGGGTTCCTGCGGTTTCTTCCGCAGCCATCCGAACAGGCTTTTCTTCTCGCCAGCCGCAGCTGGGCTCTTCTTGTCGTCGTTGGAACCAAACATGGAGGACGGCTATCTCACGGTAGCGACGCGCCAACAGGGCGCCCCGGCAAATAAATATTCGATGCAGAACAGACTGTGTTTCACCCAGCTTGTTCACGCGCAACATTTTGTCGAAGCGCCAGCGGCACCTCAAAGATTCGTATTAACGAAGGACTAAACCGGCAAAATCGGCGAAAAAGCGAAGTTTAGTCGATAAACCACAGCTTTCTGCCGCCAACCTATACAGCCTTATCAAGCCTGAAAACCTGATAGGCGTGGTCGCCAGTAAAACGGATCAGTATCCTAGCACCCTCTCGCCCGCCGACGCTAAGACCAAGCGGGCAGCCCAACAGGTTGAAAAACGAATGAATGCTCTAGCCCGCCGCGCTGCTGGCCTGCTGCTCAGCGCAGTCTGCCTGCCCCTTTCGGCCTTGGCGGCCGACCCGCAACCGACCCATGAATTCACCCTCGACAACGGCCTCAAGGTCGTCGTGCGCGAAGACCATCGTGCGCCGGTGGTCGTTTCGCAGATCTGGTACAAGGTCGGCTCCAGCTACGAGACTCCGGGCCAGACCGGTCTGTCCCACGCGCTCGAGCACATGATGTTCAAGGGCAGCGAAAAAGTCGGCCCCGGCGAAGCTTCGCTGATCCTGCGCGACCTCGGCGCCGAAGAGAACGCGTTCACCAGCGACGACTTCACCGCTTATTACCAGGTGCTGGCCCGTGATCGCCTCGGCGTGGCCTTTGAACTGGAAGCCGACCGCATGGCCAATCTGCGCCTGCCGGCCGACGAGTTCGCCAAGGAAATCGAAGTCATCAAGGAAGAGCGCCGCCTGCGCACCGATGACAAGCCGATGTCCAAGGCTTACGAGCGCTACAAGGCCATGGCCTACCCGGCCAGCGGTTACCACACGCCGACCATTGGCTGGATGGCTGACCTCGACCGCATGAAAGTCGAGGAACTGCGCCACTGGTACCAATCCTGGTACGCGCCGAACAACGCCACCCTGGTGGTGGTCGGTGACGTCACTCCGGACGAAGTGAGAACCCTCGCCCAGCGCTATTTCGGCCCGGTCGCCAAACGCGACGTGCCACCGGCGAAAAAACCGCTGGAACTGGCCGAGCCCGGCGAACGCCAGATCACCCTGCGCGTGCAGACCCAACTGCCGAGCCTGATGCTTGGCTTCAACGTGCCGAGCCTTGCTACCGCTGAAGACAAACGCTCGGTCAACGCCTTGCGCCTGATCTCGGCGCTGCTCGACGGCGGCTACAGCGGACGCATCCCGGCGCAACTGGAACGCGGCGAAGAGCTGGTCTCCGGCGGCTCGTCGGACTATGACGCCTACACCCGTGGCGACAGCCTGTTCACCCTGTCGGCCACGCCGAATACGCAGAAGAAAAAGACCATCGCCCAGGCCGAAGCCGGCTTGTGGAAACTGCTTGAGCAACTGAAAACCACCGCGCCGTCTGCCGAAGAGCTGGAACGCGTCCGCGCTCAAGTCATCGCCGGCCTGGTCTACGAGCGTGACTCGATCACCAGCCAGGCCACCGCGATCGGTCAACTGGAAACGGTCGGCCTGTCGTGGAAGCTGATGGACACCGAACTGGCCGATCTGGAGAGCGTGACCCCGCAAGACATCCAGAACGCCGCGAAAAAGTATTTCACCCGCGAACGTCTCAGCGTCGCCCACGTCCTGCCTTTGGAGACGACTCATGAGTGAGCGCAAAACCCCACGCCTGATGCTGCTTGGCCTGATTGCTGTCGCGGTGATCGGCTCGGCAGCGGTTTATTTGTCGCCAAGCGCTGACAGCAAGGCCAGCGAAGCACTGGATAACGCCAAGTCCAGCCAGAAACTGCAATCGCTGGCCGAACTCGACGGCAAGGCCCCGGCCAGCCGCAAGCTCGACGTACAGACCTGGAACACTGCTGAAGGCGCGAAAGTGCTGTTCGTCGAAGCCCATGAGTTGCCGATGTTCGACATGCGCCTGATCTTCGCCGCTGGCAGCAGCCAGGACGGCAACGTCCCCGGCCTCGCCGTGCTGACCAACGCCATGCTCAACGAAGGTATCGCCGGCAAAGACGTCGGTGCGATCGCTCAAGGGTTTGAAGGCCTCGGCGCCGACTTCGGCAACGGTGCGTTCAAGGACATGGCGCTGGCTTCGCTGCGCAGCCTGAGCGCACCTGAGCAGCGTGAACCAGCGTTGAAGCTCTTCGCCGATGTGGTCGGCAAACCGACCTTCCCCGCCGATTCCTTCGCGCGCATCAAGAACCAGCTGCTCGCCGGTTTCGAATACCAGAAACAGAACCCCGGCAAACTTGCCAGTCTGGAGCTGATGAAGCGCCTTTATGGTGATCACCCATACGCGCATTCCAGCGATGGCAATGCCCAAAGCGTGCCGAAGATCACTGTCACGCAATTGCGCGAGTTCCATGCCAAGGCCTACGCCGCAGGCAACGCTGTGATTGCACTGGTCGGCGACCTGTCGCGAGCCGAAGCCGAGGCGATCGCCAATCAGGTCTCTTCTGCCCTGCCGAAAGGTCCGGCACTGGCGAAAATCGCCGCACCTCAGGAACCGAAGGCCAGCGTCAACCACATCGAGTTTCCGTCGAAACAGACCAACCTGATGCTCGCGCAACTGGGTATCGATCGCGATGATCCGGATTACGCCGCGCTGTCGCTGGGCAATCAGATCCTCGGCGGCGGTGGTTTCGGTACGCGCCTGATGAGCGAAGTGCGCGAGAAGCGCGGCCTGACCTACGGCGTGTATTCGGCGTTCAGCCCGATGCAGGCCCGTGGCCCGTTCATGATCAATCTGCAGACCCGCGCCGAGATGAGCGAAGGCACCCTGAAACTGGTGCAGGACGTGCTCGCCGACTACCTGAAAACCGGGCCGACGCAGAAAGAACTCGACGATGCCAAGCGCGAACTGGCCGGCAGCTTCCCGCTGTCCACCGCGAGCAACGCCGACATCGTTGGCCAATTGGGCGCGATGGGCTTCTATAATCTGCCACTGAGCTATCTCGACGATTTCATGCGTCAGTCGCAGAGCCTGACCGTAGAGCAAGTCCGCGCTGCGCTGAACAAACACCTGAGCACGGAGAAAATGGTCATCGTCACCGCTGGCCCGACCGTGCCGCAAAAGCCGTTACCGGCCCCATCTGATAAACCTGCCGAGCAACCGCTCGGGGTTCCGGAGCATTAATGGCCACTCGAGCACCGAAAAAACCTGTGCAAAACGTGCACAACGGCGTCAATCAGCTGCGCATCATTGGCGGCCAGTGGCGCAGCCGCAAGCTGAGCTTCCCCGACGCACCAGGCCTGCGCCCGACCCCGGATCGCGTGCGTGAAACCTTGTTCAACTGGCTCGCGCCGTATGTCGAAGGGGCGAAAGTGCTCGACCCGTTCGCCGGCAGCGGCGCGCTGTTTCTCGAAGCCCTGTCCCGTGGCGCGGCCACGGCCCAGGCGCTGGACGCCAGCAACGTTGCGGTTTCCAGTCTGAAGGAACACCTCGGCACCTTGCGTTGCAGCAACGGCCAGGTGCAAACCGCCGACGCGCTGCGCTACCTGGAAACCCAGACCGCGACGCCGTTCGACCTGGTGTTCCTCGACCCGCCGTTCAACCAGAACCTGTTGCCAGCGGTTTGTACCTTGCTGGAAGAGCGCCAATGGCTGGCGGCCGATTCGTGGATCTACACTGAAAGCGAAACAGCGCCATCGACGCTGGGCCTGCCGGGCACCTGGCGCCTGCATCGTGAACAGAAATCCGGTCGGGTTTTTTACGCGCTGTGGCAGCGCACGGCGGACATCGCCGGCTGACAAGGTCGCAAGCAACCTGCGGCGAGGTGGCGAGCTTCCTCGCCACAAGCCCATCGAGAATCATCGTGCCCCCTTCGCCAGAACGCTTCATCCCCGCCTTCGGCCTCGGCAATCCGCATCTGCAAACCCTGTGGGGGCCGCTGTGGCGCAAGACCGTGCACATCGAGCGCGAACGCGAACGCCTGTGGCTCGAGGACGGCGACTTCCTCGACCTTGACTGGCACGGCCCGCACAGCGCCGAGGCGCCGTTGGTACTGGTACTGCACGGTTTGACCGGCTCTTCCAATTCGCCCTATGTGGCGGGCATTCAAAAGGCCTTGGCCGAGCAGGGCTGGGCCAGCGTCGCGCTGAACTGGCGCGGTTGTTCCGGCGAGCCGAATCTGTTGCCGCGCAGCTACCACTCCGGCGCCAGCGAAGACCTTGCCGAAGCCATCCAGCACCTGCGCGCGAAACGACCGTTGGCGCCGTTGTACGCGGTCGGCTATTCGCTGGGCGGTAATGTGCTGCTCAAGCATCTGGGTGAAACCGGCAGCAACAGCGGTGTGCTCGGCGCGGTGGCGGTGTCGGTACCGTTCCGTCTCGATCAATGTGCCGATCGCATTGGCCAAGGATTTTCGCGGGTGTATCAGGCGCACTTCATGCGAGAGATGGTCGCCTACATCAGGAACAAGCAGCGTCAGTTCCAGCATGACGGGCGCGAAGATGGCCTGGCGAAACTGGCCGCGCTCGGCTCGCTGGAGAACATGCGTACGTTTTGGGATTTCGACGGCCGGGTTACCGCGCCGCTGCATGGCTTCAATGATGCCGAGGATTATTACCGCCGCGCCTCGAGCCGCTATTACCTCGGCGAGATCCGCACGCCGACGCTGATCATTCAGGCGGCGGACGATCCGTTCGTATTTCCCCACAGCCTGCCGCAAGCCGACGAGTTGTCAGCCTGCACCCGGTTCGAATTGCAGGCGCGTGGCGGTCATGTCGGTTTTGTCGACGGCTCGGTGCGCCGGCCCGGGTATTACCTGGAGCGGCGTATCCCGCAATGGCTGGCCGCACTCGGCCAATGAGCGCCGCATAACCCTTGCAGGAGTGAGCCTGCTCGCGATCGCGGTGTGTCAGTCTGGAAATTCAATGCCTGACAGGACGCCTTCGCGAGCAGGCTCGCTCCCACATGGGATCAGCGATGTTATTCGCCGGTGGCAATGCCGCGCGACGGTTCGTTGATCCATTCGCTCCACGATCCGGCATACAGCGCCCCCAGCGGATAGCCAGCCAGGCACAGTGCAAACAGGTTGTGACACGCCGTCACCCCGGACCCGCAGTAGGCGACCAGTTCCGACGGTGAGCGATCACCCAGTTTCGCGGCAAAGCGCTGCTTGAGCTGCTCGGCCGGCAAAAACCGTCCATCACTGCCGAGGTTGTCGGTGAACGCCGCGCACTGCGCGCCGGGAATGTGTCCGGCGACCGGATCGATCGGTTCCACTTCGCCCTTGAAGCGCGGCAAGGCGCGGGCGTCGAGCAGGGTCAGGGTTGGCTGGCCGAGGCGCTGCTGCAATTGTTCGGCGCTGAGCAACAGGCTCATGTCCGGCTGACCACTGAAGCTGCCCGGCGTCACGCTCGGTGGATCCAGGCTCAGCGGCAGGCCGGCGGCGTGCCAGGCTTTGAGCCCGCCATCGAGAATGAATACGCCGTCGCGCTTGCCCAGCCAAGCCAGCAACCACCACGCCCGCGCCGCGTATGCACCCGGGCCGTCGTCGTACAAAACCACATCGCTGTCGTTGCTGATGCCCCAGGCTTGCAGGCGTTCGATCAGCGCCGCCGGCTCGGGCAACGGATGACGCCCGGTCACGCCCTTCTCGACTTTACCGCTCAGATCCCGCTCCAGATCGGCGAAACTCGCCCCGGCAATGTGCCCTTCGGCGTAGCTGCGCTGGCCGTAATCCGGATCTTCGAGGGCAAAACGACAATCAAGAATCACCAGCCCCGGCTGCTCTTTGCGAGCGTCCAGTGCTTGTGGGCTGATCAACTGCGCAATCGACATAACGGGCTCCTGTGGAATTCGGCTGAACGGTTTATTTCACGTCTTCAAGGGCCTGCGCCAGCGGCACGTAGAACTCGTCGAACAGTGCGTTGACTTCATCCCGCGCCTGATCGGTAACAAACCCTGCTTCCAGCACCAGCACCTGATACACGCCACGCTTCACGGCCTGTTCGCTGAGGTGGTTGGAGTTTTCCCGGGTGGTGCACAGAAAACGCACCCACGAGGTCAGGATGATCCACGCATTGAGGGTCAGCGATTCGATCTGCACGCGATCCATTTTCAGAATGCCGGCGGCGACAAAACCTTCGTAGATTGCGGCCCCCTGGATCACGCAGCGCTGGGAGAAACGCCGATAACGCGCGGCCAGTTCCGCATCGCTGTCGAGCAGATGCTCAAGGTCACGATGCAGGAAACGGTAGCGCCACATGGCCGAGAGCAGTTCCTTGAGATAGAAACGCTTGTCCTCGACGGTCGCCGGGCGACCCTGGGGCGGGCGCAAAAAGCTGTCCACCAGGGCTTCGTACTCACTGAACAACACGGCGATGATCGCCTGCTTGTTGGGGAAGTGGTAGTACAGGTTGCCCGGAGAAATCTCCATGTGCGCGGCGATGTGGTTGGTGCTGACGCTGCGCTCGCCCTGCTGATTGAACAGCTCCAGGCTGTTCTGAACGATGCGCTCGCTGGTTTTTATTCGTGGGGCCATGGCTTGAGCTTTAATTCAGAGTGCGTAGACGGCGCATCTTACGACCTAACCGGAAATGGATAAAACACTGACGTGCGCGGAAGTCGTTTGACTTTCTAGAGCTTAGACTCTAAAAAGTGCCCACTACAATAAAATCCGGAGCCCGCGATGACTGCCGACATTGCCTACCTGCAAACGCTGCAACAGCCTCTTGAAACCCTTGATCTGCAGTTCCAGGCACAACGGGCCGCGTACGCCGCCAACCCGATGCCACCGGCCGCACAGCGGCAACAATGGCTCAAGGCTTTGCGCGATCTGCTCAGCGCTGAGCGGCAGGCATTGATCGACGCGATCAGCGCCGATTTCAGTCACCGCAGCGCCGACGAAACCCTGCTCGCCGAGCTGATGCCGAGCCTGCACGGCATTCACTACGCCAGTCGTCACCTGAAAAACTGGATGAAGCCCTCGCGGCGCAAGGTAGGCATGGCGTTCCAGCCTGCTTCGGCGAAGGTGGTTTATCAGCCGCTGGGCGTGGTCGGCGTGATCGTGCCGTGGAACTACCCGCTGTATCTGGCCGTGGGGCCGATGGTCGGCGCCCTGGCTGCCGGCAATCGGGTGATGCTCAAGCTCAGCGAATCGACCCCGGCTACCGGCCTGCTGCTCAAAGAACTGCTGGCGCGGATCTTTCCCGAAGACCTGGTTTGCGTGGTGCTGGGCGAAGCGGATGTCGGCGTGGCGTTCTCGCGTCTGCCTTTCGATCATCTGCTGTTCACCGGCTCCACCAGCGTCGGCAAGCACGTCATGCGCGCTGCCGCGGAAAACCTCACGCCGGTCACCCTGGAACTGGGCGGCAAGTCGCCGGCCATCGTCTCCAGAGACGTACCGCTCAAGGACGCCGCCGAACGCATCGCCTTCGGCAAGACCCTGAACGCCGGGCAGACCTGCGTCGCGCCTGACTATGTGCTGGTGCCGGAAGACCGCGTCGGCGCTTTCGTTGAGGCCTATCGCCAGGCTGTGAAAGGCTTCTACCCGACCCTGGCCGACAACGCCGACTACACCGCGATCATCAACGAACGCCAGTTGGCCCGGCTGAACGGTTACGTCAGCGACGCGACCAGCAAGGGCGCGCTGCTGATCCCGCTGTTCGAACAAGGCCAGGGCCGACGCATGCCGCACAGCGTGCTGCTCAATGTCAGCGATGAGATGACCGTGATGCAGGACGAGATTTTCGGCCCGTTGCTGCCGATCGTGCCTTATCGCGATCTGGAGCAGGCATTCGCTTACATCAATCAGCGGCCTCGTCCTCTGGCTCTTTACTACTTTGGCTACGACAAACGCGAGCAGCATCGCGTACTGCACGAGACCCATTCCGGCGGTGTGTGCCTGAACGACACCTTGTTGCATGTGGCTCAGGACGATATGCCCTTCGGTGGCATCGGTCCCTCGGGCATGGGCCATTACCACGGCCACGAAGGTTTCCTGACCTTCAGCAAGGCCAAGGGCGTGCTGATCAAGCAGCGCTTCAACGCGGCCCGGCTGATCTACCCGCCCTACGGCAGATCGATTCAGAAACTGATTCAGAAGCTGTTCATTCGCTAAACGTTCGTCGACGCCGGGTAATAACAACAATGCACCCAAGCCTGACCGAAACACCCGCCCTGTCGCGCCGTGGCCTGCTGAAATTCAGCCTCGGCGCCACCGCGTTTCTCGCCACCGCCGGCCTTGGCGCCAGCCTCACTGGCTGCTCGTCGAGCGTCAGCGCCAACGGCTTTGTGGTTTTGCGCGACGGCGACCTACTGTTCCTGCGCGCGCTGATCCCGGTGATGCTCGACGGCGCCGTCGCCGCCGGGGAAATGCCCGCAGCGGTCGACGGCACGCTGAAGTCGCTGGACTACAGCCTCGATCACGTGTCGCCGGAAATGCTCAAGCTCACTCGGCAACTGTTCGATGTGCTCGGCATGGCCGTGACCCGTGGCCCGCTCACCGGCATCTGGGGCAGTTGGGAAAACGCCAGCGCTGAAGCGATGCGGCATTTCCTCGAACGCTGGGAGAACAGTTCATTGAGCTTGCTGCGCATGGGCCATAGCTCATTGCAGCAGATGGTGATGATGGCCTGGTACACCCGCGCCGAGTCCTGGGCGCATTGCGGTTATCCCGGGCCGCCTAAGGTCTGAAACCCGGGCGCGGCCTTCGCGAGCAGGCTCGCTCCCACATTTGAAATGCATTCCCCTGTGGGAGCGAGCCTGCTCGCGAAGGGGCCAGCCGCCACACACACCCGCATCCAGAATAATAAAGAGAACCTGACCGATGCCCGTACCCGATCCCTTCCGCGAAGGCCTCGCCCGAGGCTGGAAAACCTACAACGGCGCGCAACTGAGCGACGACCTCACCCTCGAAGCCGACGTGGCGATCATCGGCAGTGGCGCCGGCGGCGGCACCACAGCGGAGATCCTCAGCGCGGCCGGTTATAAAGTCCTTTTGATCGAAGAAGGCCCGCTGAAGACCAGTTCGGATTTCAAACTGCTCGAAGACGAGGCCTACAGCAGCCTCTACCAGGAAGGCATCGGGCGCATGAGCAAGGACGGCGCGATCACGATCCTGCAGGGCCGCGCGGTCGGCGGTACGACGCTGATCAACTGGACCTCGAGTTTCCGCACGCCCGAACCGACCCTCGAACACTGGGCCAGCGAGCACAACGTCAAAGGCCATAGTCCGGCAGAGATGGCGCCGTGGTTCGAAAAAATGGAGCAGCGCCTCGGGGTCGCGCCGTGGATGGTGCCGCCCAATGCCAACAACGATGTGATCCGCAAAGGCTGCGAGCAACTCGGCTACAGCTGGCACGTGATCCCGCGCAACGTTCGCGGTTGCTGGAATCTCGGCTATTGCGGCATGGGCTGCCCGAGCAACGCCAAGCAATCGATGATGGTCACGACCATCCCGGCGACGCTGGAAAAGGGCGGCGAGCTGCTGTATCTGGCGCGGGTGGAGAAGCTGCTGATCAGCGGCGACAAGGTTACCGGGCTGCATTGCGTGGCGATGGACCAACGCTGCGTCGAGCCGACCGGGCGCAGCATCACCGTCAAGGCGCGGCATTACGTGCTGGCCGGCGGCGGCATCAACAGCCCGGCGCTGTTGCTGCGCTCTGACGCACCGGATCCGCATGAGCGCATCGGCAAGCGCACCTTTCTGCACCCGGTGAACATGTCCGCCGCGCGATTCGCCGAGGTGGTCAATCCGTTTTACGGCGCGCCGCAGTCGATCTATTCCGACCATTTTCAGTGGAAGGACGGCACCACCGGGCCGATGGCGTTCAAACTTGAAGTGCCACCGCTGCACCCGGCGCTGGCTGCCACACTGCTCGGTGGTTTCGGCAAGGAAAACGCCCAGCATATGGCCGACCTGCCGCACACCCACGCGATGCTGGCGCTGCTGCGCGATGGCTTCCACCCGGACAGCAGCGGTGGCTCGGTGGAGCTGCGCGGTGATGGCTCGCCGGTGCTCGACTATCAGGTTTCGCAATACGCCTGGGACGGTTTGCGCCGGGCCTTTCACGTCATGGCCGAAATCCAGTTCGCCGGCGGCGCGCAATCGGTGATGCCGATGCACGCCGACGGCCGCTATGTGAAGACACTGGCCGAGGCGCGCTCAATGATCGATGGACTGAGCCTGGAGCTGTACCGCACGCGACTCGGCAGCGCCCATGTGATGGGTGGTTGTGCGATGGGTGAAGATCCGCAAAGCGCGGTCGCTGACAGCCTCGGCCGCCATCATCAACTGCGCAATCTGTCGATTCACGACGGCTCGCTGTTCCCCACCAGCATCGGCGCCAACCCGCAGCTGTCGGTGTATGGCCTGACCGCGCAACTGGCGACAGCCTTGGCTGACCGACTGAAAAATCCATGAAAAAGCAGATTATTCCCATCGTCTATAGTGCTTTCTTACCCAACAGGCGACTTGGCCGACCGGGAATGCTGCGATACCATCCGACTCCCCAACGGACTCCCGCCAGGACGACGCGATGAACCGAGTGTTGTACCCAGGTACCTTCGACCCTATTACCAAGGGCCATGGCGATCTGGTCGAACGCGCCTCGCGCCTGTTCGATCACGTGATCATTGCGGTCGCCGCCAGCCCGAAAAAGAACCCGCTGTTCCCGCTGGAACAACGGGTCGAACTGGCTCGCGAGGTCACCAAACACCTGCCTAACGTGGAAGTGGTCGGTTTCTCGACGCTGCTCGCGCATTTCGCCAAAGAGCAGAACGCCAATGTGTTCCTGCGTGGTCTGCGCGCGGTGTCGGACTTCGAATACGAATTCCAGCTGGCCAACATGAACCGCCAACTGGCGCCGGATGTGGAGAGCCTGTTTCTCACGCCGTCGGAGCGTTATTCGTTCATTTCCTCGACGCTGGTGCGGGAGATTGCCGCGCTGGGCGGCGATATCAGCAAGTTCGTCCACCCGGCCGTGGCCGACGCGCTGACCCTGCGCTTTAAAAAGTAGGAGCTGCCGCAGGCTGCGATCTTTGCTTTTGAAGATTGCAGTCTCGTGCCCTTGATCGCCCCCGCGTGCACTGCGCTCGCCAATGCGGCACAATTGCGCGCATTGATTTATAGCGCCCGGGCCTGCCGCCCCGGCTGGAGTTAGCATGTCCCTGATCATCACCGACGATTGCATCAACTGCGACGTCTGCGAACCCGAGTGCCCGAACGCCGCCATTTCCCAAGGCGAAGAGATCTACGTGATCGACCCGAACCTGTGCACCCAGTGCGTCGGCCACTACGACGAGCCGCAGTGCCAGCAGGTCTGCCCGGTGGATTGCATTCCACTGGACGAAGCCCATCCGGAAACTGAAGAACAGTTGATGGAGAAGTACCGCAAGATCACCGGCAAGGCCTGATCACATCAGCGCCAGTACCGAAGCCATCGCGGGCAAGCCCGCTCCCACAGAGTCTGTGGTGA
This sequence comes from Pseudomonas sp. Sample_11, assembly GCF_004307505.1. Classification (NCBI taxonomy): domain Bacteria; kingdom Pseudomonadati; phylum Pseudomonadota; class Gammaproteobacteria; order Pseudomonadales; family Pseudomonadaceae; genus Pseudomonas; species Pseudomonas sp. Sample_11. Next base: position 13,070 of record NZ_RCOD01000008.1, on the reverse strand, counting down.
AACACAAATTTGTGTGAACACCAAAACCCATGTGGGAGCGAGCCTGCTCGCGAATGGGCCATCAGCCACACCACTGAAACCCGATCAGCTCACTCGCGCTGCTCAAACCCCTCCCCTGTACACCCCAGACACCGCACAAACGCCGCTTTCGCCGGGTCTACCACCAGCGCCTGACCGGCATCGCCGACCCCGCCGCCGAGCGCGGTAAACGGCAACGACACCACAAACGCTCCCGCACCGATCACCGTGGCCACCACCAGCAAGGGCCGGGCAATCAGCAGGTCGCCAAGCATGGCGTAGGCCGGGGGATTCTGGATGGTGTATCGCGGGTCACCGCTGCCGTTTTCCGAGGCCTGAACAGCCAGGCTGGAACACAACAGCAGCGTGACGAAGAAGACTTGCAGGACTTTCATGGCACGATCCTTCGGGCTGAGCAGTGAGACTTCTCACTATAGACCCAAGGATTTTTCAGGTCTGGCAGCGCGGGCAAAACACGCTGGCGCGCTGGCCCAGCTTCACTTCGCGCAGGCCGGTGCCGCAGACCTTGCAATGCTGACCACCGCGGCCGTAGACAAACAGTTCCTGCTGGAAGTATCCCGGCTGACCGTCTCCGCCAATGAAGTCGCGCAACGTTGTGCCGCCACGCTCGATGGCGGCGGCGAGGATGCGCTTGATCTCGATTGCCAGTTTCAAGTAACGCCCGCGGGAGATGCCCCCGGCTTCGCGGCGCGGGTCGATGCCGGCGGCGAACAGCGCTTCGGTCGCGTAGATATTGCCGACCCCGACCACCACCGCGTTGTCCATGATGAACGGCTTGACCGCCATCGAGCGCCCGCGTGACAGCTGGAACAGGCGCTCGCCATCGAACAGATCGGTCAGTGGCTCCGGCCCGAGGCGAATCAGCAATTCGTGATTGAGCGGGTCGTTGCTCCACAGCATCGCGCCGAACCGTCGCGGGTCGGTGTAGCGCAGGGCCAGACCCGATTCCAGCTCGATGTCGACGTGCTCGTGCTTCAACGCCGGCAACCCGGCCTCGACCAGACGCAGATTGCCGGACATGCCCAAATGGCTGATCAGCGTGCCGATCTCGGCGTTGATCAACAGGTATTTGGCGCGCCGCTCGACCAGCACGATGCGCTGCCCGGACAGGCGCACATCAAGGTCTTCGGGGATCGGCCAGCGCAGGCGCCGGTCGCGGACGATGACCCGGCTGACCCGCTGGCCTTCCAGGTGCGGGGCGATCCCGCGACGGGTGGTTTCGACTTCCGGCAGTTCAGGCATGGTGTCCTCGGATCAATGCGCGCCGAGGTCGCGAATCGTTTGTTTGAGTGTTTCGAAGTCGTAGTCCGACAGACCGACGTAATCGAGCACCAGCGGGCCGACCGCGCTCCACTCGAAATCCTCGCTCTGGTTGCCCAGCACGCGATAAGAGGCGCAGATGTGCTCGGCCATTTTCAGAATCGCCAGCAAATTCTTCAGTTGGCTGTTCTTCGACGATTCGTCGCTGAAAATCGCCAGCGCGTTGTGGTGGTTGGCAATGGCGGCGCTGACATGCTCCGGCAGGCGCCAGGACTTGGCGGTGTAGTAACCGACCACAGCGTGGTTGGTGTTGAACACACGGTTTTCCGTATCGACCACGCGGCATTCCGGGCTGGCGCTGGCGTAGGCCTCTTCCAGCACGGTCATGTAATTGGGGAAACGCTGCAGCATCAATGGCACGCCGCAATCGTGGAACAGGCCCAACGCATAGGCTTCGTCACCGGCCTGGGTGCCGATGCGCTTGGCCAGGGTCAGGCAGGTCATCGCCACATCCTGCGCGGTGTCCCAGAAACGGTTGAGGGTGACGATGGTGTCGTCGTTCATCTCGCCCTTGATCGACTGCGCGTTGATCAGGTTGATGATCGAGCGGCTGCCCAACAGGTTTACCGCACGCTGGATCGAGGTGATCTTGTTGCTCAGGCCGTAATACGGCGAGTTGACGATTTTCAGCAGCGCGCCGGACAGACCGGGGTCCTGGGAGATCAGTTTGGCGATCACCTCCAGGTCCGGGTCGGGCATGTACTGCTCCATTTGCAGATCCACCATGATCTGCGGTTGCGCCGGCACACTGATGCCTTGCAGCGATTGTTGAATCTGTTCGGTGGTCAGCTCTTGGGACATAAGTACACACTCCGGGGCAGGCGGCGATTCTAACCGCTGAAACGGCAGGGCGACACACCGATGGGCACATCGTCGGAACTTTCATCTGTGCCCAAGCTTCGGAATCTGTAGGGCGCATCGGACCTCATAGGTCCGCTGCGAAGGCAAAATCTCCACAGACTCAGGAGCTTACCGATGGCAACTTCCCTCAATGGCAAACGCGTCGCTATTTTGGTTACCGATGGTTTCGAACAGGTCGAAATGACCGGCCCCAAGGATGCCCTGGAGCAGGCCGGCGTGCAGGTCGATATCCTCTCGGCCGAGGCCGGCACCGTCAAAGGCTGGAACCATGACAAACCGGCCGACGACTTCCCCGTCACCAACACTTTCCAGGCTGTGAGCGTCGATCAATACGATGCCGTGCTGCTGCCGGGCGGTGTGCAGAATTCCGACACCATCCGTATCGATCAGGATGCTCAGCATCTGGTCAAGACTGCCGCTTCGGCGGGCAAGCCGATTGCCGTGATCTGCCACGGCAGCTGGCTGCTGATCTCGGCAGGACTGGTCAATGGCAAGACCATGACCAGCTACAAGACGGTCAAGGACGATCTCATCAATGCCGGGGTCAACTGGGTCGACCAGGAAGTGGTCAAGGACGGCAACCTGATCAGCAGCCGCCAGCCGGATGATGTGCCGGCGTTCAGTCAGGCCCTGATTGACGCACTGGCTGCATAAGAGCTGAAATCGCTTTCGCGAGCAGGCTCGCTCCCACAGGTGAATGCATTCCAAGTGTGGGAGCGAGCCTGCTCGCGAAGGGGCCATCCGCTTTTCATCGCAGGCCAGACCGGAGCACGCGTCAACACGCTATACTCCCGCTCTTTTTTCCGGAGCGACGTCATGTCCCTGCCTAGCCTGCGCCTCAAAGCCAACGCCGACCGTCGCCTGCGCAACGGCCACTTGTGGGTCTACAGCAACGAAATCGACGTGGCCGCCACGCCTCTGCACGGCTTCAAGGCCGGCGATCAGGCGGTGCTCGAAGCCGCTGGCGGCAAGCCGTTGGGCATCGTCGCCATGAGCCCGAACAATCTGATCTGCGCGCGTCTGCTGTCACGCGACATCAAACTGGCACTCGACAAGTCGCTGCTGGTGCATCGCCTGAATGTCGCACTGTCGTTGCGCGAGCGTCTGTTCGACAAGCCGTTCTATCGTCTGGTCTACGGCGACTCCGACCTGCTGCCGGGTCTGGTGGTCGATCGCTTCGGCGACATCCTCGTGGTGCAGATCGCCTCGGCGACCATGGAAGCGCATAAAGACGACGTGATCGCCGCGTTGACCCAGGTGCTCAAGCCAAGCGGCATCCTGTTCAAGAACGATTCCGCCGCCCGCGACGCCGAAGGCCTCAACCGCTACGTCGAAACCGTATTCGGTCTGGTGCCGGAATGGGTCGCGCTGGAAGAGAACGGTGTGAAGTTCGAAGCGCCGGTCATTCAAGGGCAGAAAACCGGCTGGTTCTACGATCACCGCATGAACCGCGCGCGCCTGGCACCTTACGCCAAGGGCAAACGCGTACTTGATCTCTATAGCTACATCGGTGGCTGGGGCGTGCAGGCCGCTGCGTTCGGCGCCAGCGAAGTGTTCTGCGTCGACGCCTCTGCATTCGCCCTCGACGGTGTCGAGCGCAACGCTGCACTGAACGGCTTCGCTGACAAGATGACCTGCATCGAAGGCGACGTCTTCGAAGCGTTGAAGGAACTCAAAGCCAGCGAAGAGCGCTTCGACGTGATCGTTGCCGATCCGCCGGCCTTCATCAAACGCAAGAAAGACATGAAGAACGGCGAAGGCGCCTACCGTCGTCTCAACGAGCAAGCCATGCGCCTGCTGACCAAGGACGGCATTCTGGTCAGCGCTTCGTGCTCCATGCACCTGCCGGAAGACGATCTGCAGAACATCCTGCTGACCAGCGCCCGTCATCTGGACCGCAACATCCAGATGCTCGAACGTGGCGGTCAGGGTCCGGATCATCCGGTGCATCCGGCCATCGCTGAAACCCGCTACATCAAAAGCATCACCTGCCGTCTGCTGCCCAACAGCTGATTGCGCTTGAACACCGGGGAGCCACTGAGCTCCCCGTTTTTTTGCGCCCCCCCGCCCGTTTTTTTCACACTCGACATGAGTGCCTTGCTCTCTTCCTACAACTTCTTTCTCGCCGCCTTGCAGGAAGTTTCGTCATGCCTGTAAAACATGGAAATTAAACCTACACAGTAAGTCTCCTGCAAAAGATCACTCCGACAAAATTACTGGAATATTCCTACCTAATATCCGCTTGCCAATATTCGATTACAAACTAATATGAAGTTGTCGCAACGAAGCGACTCCAACTACCAACGAACAAGGAGTTCACATCATGAAAACCATTTATCTCGAAACAGACAAACTCGCCAACCTGGCCTTTCTGGTTGCAGCCACCGGCCGCTAAGTAGCCTGGACGCTGGAGAGTGCCGGCACTCTGGCGTCCATCAGACTTTTCCTGAGTGATCTGAACCCATGTATATCAATCCTTTTCTTTTTATATTGCCGCGCCCGCCCGGACAAGTAGTCTGGAACTACAAGAACCATACTCAACACGAACTTGATCTTGAATACTCCCACCGCCTCGCCAGCCTTATACACAACCCTGATATATTTGACCCGAACAACGTAATAGACAGACAACTTCTGGATGCAGGCATTCTAACAACTTCAAAAATAGACACCCCGGATTGGGGCTGGGATGAACTATCGAAGATTTATCACATCGGCACACAAAATATACCTTGCGCACATACGCCTCGGAATATTCACGAGTGGTCCAGGCAATATCTGGCGCACTGCAGCGAAGTGCTGGCGAAGCCGGAACCTGCGAACACCCCGGCGCCGCGATCAGTGCAGCCCTTGATTACCCTGCCCGTACCGGGCGCCATTAATGATGACAGCCTGACTCAGGCCCTGATGAGGCGCAAAACCTGTCGTTCCTACACCGGTGCGGCGGTGACACTGAACGAGGTCGGCACGCTGCTGTATCTGACCCTCGGCTATCTTCCCCCGCGCGAAGATGCCCACGCCGATCCGGTCGCGCCGGGTCTCGAGGCCCGCCGGAGCTGCCCGTCCGGCGGCGGATTGAACGCCTGTGAGGGATTTGTCCTGGCGCAAAATGTCAGCGGGCTGGAACCTGGCATCTACGCCTACCACCCTGCCGAGCACGCTCTGAGTCGGATCAATGCGCTGCCGGATCCGGAACTGGGCCAATTGCTCGGCGGCCAGCACTTCATCAACAACCTGCCGCTGGGCGTGTTCATCACCGCCAGGTTTGATCGTCTCTGGTGGAAGTACGAACACTCGCGCGCCTATCGCATGGCATTCATCGAGGCCGGTCATCTATCGCAAACCTTTCAACTGGTAGCAACAACGCTGGGGCTGAACACCTGGCTGACCGGCGCATTTGCCGACGCACAGGTTGAAACCCTGCTCGGCATCGCGGGCAGCGCCGAGCAACCGCTGTTCTTTGTCGGTTGCGGCGAAAGCGATGGTCACGCCATGTGCCAGGAAATGCGTGATCTGCTCAGCGGAGCACAGTCATGATTCCCACGGCGATGGACGAGAGCGAAGCCCCGGTGTCATGGTCGCTGAAATTCACGCTTCCAGACTGGGAGAGCCGTGCATCGGTACGCAGCAGTACCCATGACTACCGGTTACCGGGCGATGTCGAGCAGCAATTGCAAACCCGCTACTGGTTCCCCCCGGCCTTCGTGCCCTATCTGGCGCATCCGGCCATCCAGGCCAAAGGGCGCGAAACCCTGCACCGCCTTACCGCCAATCATCTGGTGTATTTCCTCGACTACACCACCCTGCTCGAACACCGCATCGTCAACCGCGCCGTGGAAGTCATCGCGCACCGCGAACTGCCCATCTACATACCGCTGCCGATGAAACATGCGGCACTGCAGCTGTATACCGACGAGGGCTACCACGCGCTGTTTTCCAACCAGATTGCCGAGCAGATCGCTGCGTATTACAGCATCACCCGGCGTCCGGTCATTCCGAAGCGGATCAGCCGCATGAACGCCTTGATCGCGCGCACGCCGGAGAAAAACCGCGCTCTGGCCTGGTTCCTGCTGGGATTTGTCTCGGAAACGATCATTGCCCGCGAGTTGCTGGAGGTCTGTCGCGACACGCTGGTGTCCAGCGTGAACGACATGCTGCGTGATCACCTTGCCGACGAAGCCCGGCACAGCCGTTATTTCGCCGAAGCCTTCCATTACTTCTGGATTGCGATGAACAGTCGTCAGCGCCTGTTCGCCAGCAAGACCCTCGTGGAGATCATTTCCATTTTCTTCGAAGCAGATGAAAGCTGGCTGCAACAAAGCCTGCGTTCGGCCGGTATTGCCGAGATCGACGTGATGGAGATTGTCGGCAGCACGGTAACGGTGCAGGCCAACCGCGCTCGTGCACGCGCTGGCTGCAAGCCTACTGTGGAGGCTCTGCACAAGGCCGGCTTCTTTGCATTGCCCCATAACCAGACACTCTTCGCCAAAGCAGGATTGATCGATGGATAAACACAGCCGTGCAACCACCCGCCGACAACAGCGCGGAGCAATCAGCCTGTTGTTGGCGATGATCCTGCTTGGCGTGTTTCCGCTGGATGTGCTGCTGCCTTCCTTTCCGGCATTGGCAGCCCACTTTGGCCGATCGTCAAACGACATCGCGCTGTCGATCAGTCTGTTTGCCGTGGGCATCGCATTTGCCCAGTTATTGATCGGCCCGTTGTCCGATGTGATCGGGCGCAAAGGTCTGCTGCTTGCCGGCATGAGCGTGTCGCTGCTCGGCGCACTGGGCTGTGTGCTGAGCAATGACTACACGCTGTTCCTGATTTTCCGGGTGATGCAGGCGCTGGGATGCGGTTGCTTCGTGTTGTCCCAGGCACTGGTGCAGGATCTGTTCGAAGGCAACGAGCGTGATCGCCTGCGGATCCTGATGGTCACCGCCACGGGCATCTTCATTTCGGTATCACCATTGGCGGGCACGTTTCTGCAGGCCACGCTCGGCTGGCGCGGCAGCTTCTGGGTGTTCATCGCCCTGGCCGCCGTGGTTCTGGTGAAGACGTGGCGGCTGCTCGATAACAGCCGGCCCGTTCAGAATGGGCCACACGGGGGTTTCATAAAGCCCTACAGATTGGTGCTGAGCAATTTCGAATTCGTCGGCTGCTGGCTGATTTCCGCCTTCGCTTTCGCCTGCCACTTTTCCTTCATTGTCATTTCCCCGCTGATCTTCATGGAGCAGCTGCAGATGGCACCTTACGATTTCGCCTTGATCCTGCTGATCTACGGCGCCGCCTATGTCTTTGGCGGCCTGTTCGCCAGCGTGCTGAATCGGCATATCAATGCGCAACAGCAGATTTTCACCGGGCTGAGCCTGATCCTGCTCTCGGGGCTGGTGATGCTCTATCTGGCGGCCAATCATGATCTGTCAGCGGCGACGGTGCTGGTTCCGATGCTGATCTGCACGGTGGGCACGACCATTTCAAGACCACCGGCTACCTCCCGCGCCATGAGCCTGTTTGCCGAAAATGCCGGCGCATCGGCGTCCGCCGGCAGCACCATCATCTTTATCTGTGGCGGGCTGGTCAGCGCCTTGATCAGCCTCGGCCCGGCCAACCTGCAAGCGACGCTGGGTTACGGCTTCGTGGTGTTGAGCGGCGTATCGCTGTTGCTCAACAGCGTGATTGGCCGTCGCGTCAGCAACCTGCGCAACAATCCGGTGATGCCGGGAGGCGACCACTGATCCTGCCAGTCGTCATCCCGCGTGCCTCTTCGGCGGGGGAACAACGCTTTGCGCCATTCCCTCGCGACGCCAGCGGTGTAGAATCGCCTCATTCATCGCCATTCATCCCCGGCGGGTTTATGAGCTCAGGCTGAGACCAGCGGCGATCCCGCAACGTCATCGGCAGCTTCCGGACACACGGCCATTTTTCGGGTGTTTCAGAGGTCAACAGAAGCTCACTCCCCTTTAGTACGTGATTAGCCGCCCGGAGTGCTCCATGCCAGATTACCGCTCGAAAACATCCACCCACGGCCGCAACATGGCCGGCGCCCGCGCACTGTGGCGCGCCACCGGCATGAAAGATGACGACTTCAAGAAGCCGATCATTGCCATCGCCAACTCGTTCACCCAGTTCGTCCCGGGGCATGTGCACCTGAAGGACCTGGGTCAACTGGTCGCCCGCGAAATCGAACGCGCCGGTGGCGTGGCCAAGGAATTCAACACCATTGCTGTCGATGACGGCATCGCCATGGGCCACGACGGCATGCTGTATTCGCTGCCGAGCCGCGAGATCATCGCCGACTCCGTCGAGTACATGGTCAACGCCCACTGCGCCGACGCCATCGTGTGCATTTCCAACTGCGACAAGATCACCCCGGGCATGCTGATGGCCGCGCTGCGCCTGAACATCCCGGTGATCTTCGTTTCCGGCGGTCCGATGGAAGCGGGCAAGACCAAACTCGCCTCCCACGGCCTCGACCTCGTCGATGCCATGGTGATCGCCGCCGACTCCAGCGCTTCTGACGAGAAAGTCGCCGAGTACGAGCGTAGCGCCTGTCCGACCTGTGGTTCGTGCTCCGGCATGTTCACCGCCAACTCGATGAACTGCCTGACCGAAGCACTGGGTCTGGCCTTGCCGGGCAACGGTTCGACCCTGGCCACCCACAGCGACCGCGAACAGCTGTTCCTCCAGGCCGGTCGCACCATCGTCGAGCTGTGCAAGCGTTACTACGGCGAGAACGATGACTCCGTGCTGCCGCGCAACATCGCCAACTTCAAGGCGTTCGAGAACGCGATGATGCTCGACATCGCCATGGGCGGTTCGACCAACACCATCCTGCACTTGCTCGCAGCTGCCCAGGAAGCCGAGATCGATTTCGACCTGCGTGACATCGACCGTCTCTCGCGCAGCGTGCCGCAGCTGTGCAAAGTTGCACCGAACATCCAGAAGTACCACATGGAAGACGTGCACCGCGCCGGCGGCATTTTCAGCATCCTCGGTTCGCTGGCCCGTGGCGGCCTGCTGCACACCGACCTGCCGACCGTGCACAGCCGCAGCATGGAAGAAGCCATCGCCAAGTGGGACATCACCCAGACCAGCGACGAAGCCGTGCATCACTTCTTCAAGGCAGGCCCTGCGGGCATTCCGACCCAGACCGCGTTCAGCCAGTCGACCCGTTGGGAAACCCTCGACGACGACCGTGAAAACGGCTGCATCCGCAGCTTCGAGCATGCCTATTCGAAAGAGGGCGGCCTCGCCGTGCTGTACGGCAACATCGCGCAGGACGGTTGCGTGGTGAAAACCGCCGGGGTTGATGAGTCGATCCACGTCTTCGAAGGCAACGCGAAGATTTTCGAAAGCCAGGACAGCGCCGTGCGCGGCATCCTCGCCGACGAAGTGAAGGAAGGCGACATCGTCATCATTCGCTACGAAGGCCCGAAAGGCGGCCCGGGCATGCAGGAAATGCTCTACCCGACGTCCTACCTGAAATCCAAAGGTCTGGGCAAAGCCTGCGCGCTGCTCACCGACGGGCGTTTCTCCGGCGGCACTTCCGGCCTGTCCATTGGTCACGCTTCGCCAGAAGCTGCGGCCGGCGGCGCGATTGGTCTGGTGCAGGATGGCGACAAGGTGCTGATCGACATTCCGAACCGCTCGATCAACCTGTTGGTCAGCGACGAAGAACTGGCGGCACGCCGCGCCGAGCAGGACAAGAAAGGCTGGAAACCGGTTGAAGTGCGCCCACGCAAAGTAACCACCGCGCTCAAGGCCTACGCCCTGCTGGCGACCAGTGCAGATAAAGGCGCGGTGCGTAACAAAGCGATGCTCGACGGGATTTGAGGCAGCTACAGCTGCAAGCTGCAAGCTGCAAGCTGCAAGCTGCAAGCTGAAAGCTGCAAGCTGCAAGCTGAAAGCTGCAAGCTGAAAGCTGCAAGCAAAGGTGATCGTTCCCACGCTCTGCGTGGGAACGCCTCAAGGGACGCTCCGCGTCCAGTGACGCGGAGCGTCACGGCTGCATTCCCACGCAGAGCGTGGGAACGATCAGATAAGCGCCAAGCTGCAAGCAAGAGCCGCCTTGCTTTTTCTTGCAGCTTGTAGCTTGCCGCTATCAGCTGCTTTTATTGGATTTCTTCCGGCTTGACGATCACCCAGTTCTTGTCCGCTGTCACCGGCAAGCCTTCCTTGGCCTGCGCCGCTGCGTGTTTGGCCATCATGCCGTTGATTTGCGTCATGTACTTGTCCTTGCGGTTGATCCACAAGTGAATGCCGCCCTTGGCCACATCGACATCGTGGAACAGCATGTAACCGTCGCTGGTCGGGGTATCGCCGCCGACCAGTACCGGTTTTTTCCATTCATCGATGTAGGTGAGGATCGCCGCGTGCTTGCCGGCCATCCAGGTTGCCGGGGTCCACAGGTACGGCGTCAGCTCCAGGCCGAGGTTGGCCTTCTCGTCATATTTGCCGGCAGTGATCTGTTTGCGCGCAGTGGTCAGCTCGCCGGTCTTCTGATCCTTGAGCAGCAGTGAAACGCCAATGACGTTCTGCGGTTTGACGTTGTAGCCATACTTGGGATCCGCCGCGACCATACGCACCAGTTCCTCTGAAGCGGCGGTCATCACGTAAACCTCGATGCCGTTCTCCATCAGCTTGTTATACAGCTCCTGCTGGCCAGTGAAGATCTTCGGCGGATTGACGTCGAGCTTCTTCACCACATCGCCTTCGTAATACGTCGCCGGCACCGGTTTGCCCGAAGCCATCAACTCATCAACGTAGCCCTTGAGCTCCTTGAGGGTGAAGCCGGAGAACACCTGCGCCACCCATGGGTAGCAGACCATGTCGTCGACTTCGCAGAGCCGGTAGTAATAACTGAACAGACTTTCCTTGTGCTCGGCGGTGTCCTTGAAGGGCATCAGTTTCAACGAGGGGTCGAGCTTGTCGCGGGTAATAAGGCCCTTGTTTTCCATGAACGGCAGCAAGGATTCTTCGAGGTCGTAGCGGTAACTGGTGTTGTCCATGTCGAACACCGCGTAATTACCCTTGTTGGCGTTGGCAGCGATCATCGCGTCCAGCGCCTTGGCCTGATCTGCCGGCCAATGCTTGAGGTCCGTGGCCAATGCCTGGCCGGCGAGGCCAGCCGCCAGTGCCACAGCCAACAACGTGCGTGCAATTTTCATAGCGCTACTCCCCGATGCAAAGAGTTCGACGCTAACAAATCAGTGTGACAACCCTCGCCTGTCAGCGACCGCTTGCGTCCCCTGCGCGTCAGTTGCATTGCCGACAGCGACACGCGCTTATTCCAAAAACGACGGACGCCCTGCCATTTCGGTATTAAATCATTGCAAATCAAGCTGTTAGGCTTTCCGGTTCGCAGCAGCCCCGGACGGCTGTTGGCACAGTCTTTACTGGAGTTCTCATGAATCTACCGTTGATTCTCAACCTGCTGGTGTTCCTCGCCTTGCTCTTCGGTCTGGCGCAAACCCGCCACACCACTTGGAGCCTGGCGAAAAAAGTCCTGCTTGCACTGGTCCTCGGCGTGGCGTTCGGCGTTGCGCTGCACACGATTTACGGTGCCGGCAACCCGGTGCTGAAAGCCTCGATCGGCTGGTTCGATCTGGTCGGCAACGGTTACGTGCAGTTGCTGCAAATGATCGTGATCCCGCTGGTGTTTGCTTCGATCCTCAGCGCCGTCGCCCGCCTGCACAACGCTTCGTCGCTGGGCAAAATCAGTTTCCTGACCATCGGCACGCTGCTGTTCACCACCGCCATCGCGGCGTTGATCGGCATCGGCCTGACCAACCTGTTCGGCCTTACCGCTGAAGGTCTGGTCGCCGGCACTCAGGAAATGGCGCGCCTGCAAACCATTCAGAACGACTACGCCGGCAAGGTCGCCGACCTCAATGTGCCGCAACTGCTGCTGTCGTTCATTCCGCAGAACCCGTTCGCCGACCTGGCCCGGGCCAAGCCGACCTCGATCATCAGTGTGGTGATCTTCGCCGCATTCCTCGGGGTCGCCGCGCTGCAACTGCTCAAGGACGACGTCGAGAAAGGTCAGAAAGTGATCAACGCCATCGACACCCTGCAAGCCTGGGTGATGCGTCTGGTGCGTCTGGTGATGAAGCTGACCCCGTACGGCGTGCTGGCGCTGATGACCAAAGTGGTCGCCGGTTCCAACCTGCAGGACATCATCAAGCTCGGCAGTTTTGTCGTGGTCTCGTATATCGGCCTGGGCCTGATGTTCGTTGTGCACGGCGTGCTGGTGTCGGCCGCCGGGATCAACCCGCTGCGCTTCTTCCGCAAGATCTGGCCGGTGCTGACGTTTGCTTTCACCAGTCGCTCCAGCGCGGCGACCATTCCGCTGAGCATCGAAGCGCAGACCCGTCGTCTGGGTATTCCGTCGTCGGTCGCCAGTTTCGCTGCCTCGTTCGGCGCAACGATTGGCCAGAACGGTTGCGCCGGTCTCTATCCGGCAATGTTGGCAGTGATGGTGGCACCAACGGTCGGCATCAACCCGCTGGATCCGCTTTGGATCGCGACGCTGGTGGCGATTGTCACGTTGAGTTCGGCCGGTGTCGCCGGAGTTGGCGGCGGCGCAACGTTCGCCGCATTGATCGTACTACCGGCGATGGGCTTGCCGGTGTCACTGGTGGCCCTGCTGATTTCGGTCGAGCCGCTGATCGATATGGGCCGCACCGCGTTGAACGTGAGTGGCTCGATTACCGCCGGGGCGATTACCAGTCAGGTCATGCAGCAGACGGATAAAGCGCTGCTGGATGCCGATGAGCACGCGCAGCTAGTCAGCTGAAGCTGCAAGCTGCAAGCTGCAAGCTGCAAGCTGCAAGCTGCAAGCTGCAAGCTG